>JBBKVU010000201.1:0-9717 GCA_037968595.1 Comamonas sp. | reverse complement strand
ATCAGCGGCCACCGGGACAACGATGGTGCCCACGACCTGCTCGATGGCCACCAGCAAGGCCAGTTTCTTTATGAAGAGGGGTTTGCTCATGCTGCTTTGTCCTTGTTCACGGATGCACGTTCGGTGCCGCCGACGCGCTGTCGCACGCCGTTGACGTTGGTGTAGAGGCCGCCGCGCCCACGGTCTTGTTCCGGCTGGACCTGTGGCGCCGAAGCGGCCGGCGCGGGCTGAACCACGGCCAGATCGCCGGCTCCGCTGGCGGCAGGGGCTTGCGGCGCGGGCGTTGTTTTTTCATGGGTCTTGCTCACTCTTCGCTCCTGAAATAACCAATCATCAGAAATTCATCGGACCACCACTGGGTGCCGTTGCCTGGAAGGTGCACCAGCTCGCCGCCCTGGAACGTGATCGGCTCGCCGGGGTCTTGTTCAGCCACCCAGCCCACCAGCGCTTTCTTGGTGCGCAAGCGCAGCGTGGCCAGGTCGACCAGGCCCTTGCTGCTGCCGATGGCCAATACCATCAACACAGCGAAAAGTCGGTGCTCGATCTGGTCGACCGGGCCTGTGTGGTCCAGCGCAATGCCGCGCTCGGACAGCGGCAGGACATACACGGCCGGGGCCGCTTTGTTGCTGCGCATGGCATCGTCCAGGCCAGGTGCTTGCGCGATCTCACGCAAGCGCAGGTCAGACAGGCGCTCCTGCAGGCGGGCGACAACAGAGGACAGGTCCATGGCCGTACCTCAGCGAAATGCGCGCAGCTGCCGGCGGCCGAAGACAGGCGCCTCGCCCGCAAAGCGCACGTCGGTGCTGCCGGCCTGCGAACTGGCTTCGGGGTCAGCCACGCCCAGGCTGTACTTGCCCTGAGCCAGCAGGCCGAGCATCTTCAGCGCGTCCTGGTAGTCGCGCGCCACGGGGTCCTTGCTCGCGTCCGTCACCCGGTCCTTGTTGAGCAGGTAGCGAGTGATGGCGCGCGCCCAGGCGGTGAGCACGCTCTTGCCTGTGCTGGCGGGCGGCAGCTCCAGCGGTAGCTGATGGCCGCGCTGCACCAGGTAGCCGTCGATCATTGCCCCAGCTTCGGCCGTAGCGTCCAGCACGCGGGCCAGGGCGGTATCGGCCGCGTCCTGCTCCTCGGACGACCACCTGCTGCGGTCGGTGCCGCGCAGCGTGGCGTCCATGAGCGCGTCGTCGGTCACCATTTGGTGCTGCAGACTTGCCACCTGGGCAATCTCGCGGGCGCCCGGGCGCTCGGCCAGCTCAGCGGGGGTGATGTAGGCCATGGTCGTGGTCAGGCCTGGGCGGTGCCTGCATCGCTGCCGGCTTCGGATGTCTGGGCTGTGTCAGCAGCATTGCCGACAACCGATTCGGCGAGGTGGACACGCTCCGACCAGGCCATGGGCTCAACCTGTGCGTCCAGTTCCAGGACGGCCAGCATGGGCTCGGCTTTCAGCTGGGCAAGCTGCTCATCGGTCAGCTCTTCGCGCTCCACCGTCGTGGTGCCGTGCCATTCGCGGCCAGCACGGCGAAAACCATCGCGTTTGCTGACCACTTGCAGTGCCTGACGCGTGGCGCTGGCGTAACCAGGTCGGGCGCTGGACGTCTCGCCGTTGACGGCAGTGGTGATTTTTCGGGTTGCCATGGGTGTTGCAGTCCTTGAAAGAGGGTTGCGGATTCGGGACGTTACTGGGCCAGCCAGGGGCAGACCACGACCTTGGAGGTACCGGCCATCACGTTGGATGCGCCATTGGCCAGGCGCTCGGCCTGCACGATTTCCAGGGCCTTGCGCTCCAGGGTGGGCGGCACCCACAGCTCCTGGCTGCGGATCACCAGGGGCTGGCCGTTGTCACCGACAAAGCTTTGGTGCTGGCTGCGCGCATCGGAGTACGAGTCGACGGTGAGAGGTTCCCGGCTGGAAAACGCCAGCTGCCAAAGGCCCAGGCCCACGTTGCCGCGGCCGTCCGCGCCCCAGACGAATTCGTTGCGGTTGAAGACGTTGTCGTCGGTCAGGCTGGTCTTGGAGGCGAACGCATAGTCGCGGCGCTTCTGGTAGATCAAGGGCTTGAGTACCTTGGAGGTATCCAGCAAGAACCAGGGCGTGCCGCTACCGCCTTGGAAGTTGCTCACGCTGTGCTGGCGGCCAGGCGCGCCGACAGGATGGTCGGTGTCGAAGAAATACTGGCCGTCGTAGCACGGCGTCGTGAAGCCCTTGTTCAGCAAGCCGAACACCAGCTCGTCGGGGTGCAGCGCCGCGTCCTGGCCCAGCTGCTGGATGACAGGCGTGTAGATGCCGAACTGGTCGTCCTCGATCTCGTCGCGGTTGACGGTGACCGTGTTCTCGAACGTCTTGTTCTTGATGGCGTAGTCGTGCTGCACCAGGTTCTGGTACTGGCGCTCGCCGATCCATTCGCGAAACCGCGTGATCTTGCCCAGCCAGCCGTATTTCTGCTCGGCCGTGCTGCTGGGCACTAGGGTCGCGAGCTGGCTCCACATGGGTGTGGCCATGGCCAGGCCGCCCTTGAATGCGCCGCTGAACGCTTGGTTCAGGATGGCGAGATTGGTGTGATTGACGATCATTTTTTGATGGTTCCTGGAGAGGCTGGCGAATCAGCGGAAGTCGACCCAGACGCCGTCGGCATCCACGTCAAACACACGACCGGCGCGGCTGCGCGTGCCCGCGCCATCGGTCTTGGCCACAGTCTGGTCATCGACGATGAAGCAGTCCTTGCCCAGATCTGCCAGGGTGATGGCATCGGCTGCAGCGGAATTGCCGAACTGGTGGGGCTGCTTGGACAGGCGCACGCGAGTAGCGCCGGCCACGCCGCCCGTGTTGTCGGCGCGGTGCAGGGCTGCGCCGGCACCTACCAGGCCGAGCGCGGTAATGCCGGAGACGGCGTAGCCGGCTGCGTTGATAGCAACCAGGGCACCGCCGAAGATGCGGGCATTGGCGGCCAGCGGCGGCTCTATCTGTGCGCCATCACGGCGCAGTGTGTTGCGGTCTTGGGTGAGTGCGGTCATGGGGCTCTCTGCGGGTAGTGGCTGGGATCAGGCGGCAGCGCCGGCCTTGTACTGGTCGGGCGACAAACCCATGGCGGTGCAGACCGCCAGCTCATCGGCCGACAGCTTCGCGTTGCCAGTGGCCAGGGCGGGCGCTTGGCCCTGTGTCTGCGTGGCGGTAAGCGCAGCAATGGGCTGGGCGGTGCTCAGATAGCCGGTGAGCGCGGCTATACCGGTCTTGCCCAGGCCACGCGCCCATGCTTCCTGTGCCGGCAACAGACGGCCATCGGCCAGCGCAGGCTTGACCAGGTCATCGACCTGGCGCGCCAGATCCTGGGCGGCCAGCACGGCCAGCTGCGACTTCATTTCCTCAACCACCGTCACGGGAACGAACTGGGCAGGGTCCGGCGTGCCGCCATTGCGCAGGCTGGTGCACGCGGCTGTCAGGGTCTCGGCCGACGCATCGGCGGGCAGGTTCAGGGCCGTGCAGGCGGCCACGGCGCGGTCTTGCAAGGGTTGGAGCGGGCCCAGCGCCGTCAGGGCGGCAATGGCGACGTCTTCGGTGGTGGTCTCAGGCAGGCCGAGGCCGGCCAGCAGTGCTTTAAGCAGGGGATTCACGGATTGCTCCTGTGGGTGGGTGGCGGGAAGAAAGGCCGCCGTTGCAGCAGCCAGCAGGGAAAGGGGTTGCATCCCATGGATGCCGGGGTTGTTGGTCAGCGCGCCCATGTGGACGGCCAGCACCGTGCCATCGGTCTTGGAGTACTCGAACACCGGGCTGAAATACAGATACTCCCGGTCATCCACAGCGGCGCGAGCGTTCGCGGTCAGCTCCACGGCACCGAACAGGCCCTGGCCTTCGACCCAGCGCAGCTCTTTGAGCCAGCCTGCGGCGGGTGCTGGCTGACCGTTCTTTTCTTTGTGGAGGGTCTGGTGCTCGTAGTCGATGACCACGGGCTGCGTGAGCGCGGCATGGCGCGCGATCACGCCCTGGGCGCTGGCAGCATCAATGCGCCAGGACGGTACGTCCAGCTTGCGGCCGTCGCCTGGCAGAAACTCGCCGGCCGGGGTGAATTGAATGAGCGTCAGCCCGTCATCGCCGGGGGTCTGCGGGACCTGATATGTGCAGACGGCCACCGCAATGGCTGCGGTGGGTTGGGCTGCGTAGCGCTGGTGTTGGACGGTCGGAGAAGGCATGCCGCCATGGTCGGCGGCGGCGGGGATTACGTCTTGTGGACGAGGGAACTACTTGCGATGAAAGAGCCGTTCAGCGCCCGTATCGCTCCTCCAGCCACTCCCGAATCCTCGCCTTGATTTGCGCATCATCCTCTGCGCTGATGCCCAGGAACGGGCGCGCCGGCATGTTGACCGCATGGGCGGGGATGCTGACCTGGCGCTCGGTAGCCAGCTTGTGCTTAGCGCCTGCGAACAGCACGCGGCCCGCCACACTGCGGTATCGCACAGTTGCCTGGCGCGCGGGCTGCTGAATCTCACCGCCGAATTGGTGGATGGCCCCGTATTTGACGCTTGTTCCGACCTCTACGGAATTGTCATCCAGCGATTGCCAGCTTATCTGGCCGCGCAGGTAGCCACGCAGCGTCAGGATTTTGTCGGCGTTAGATTTCTTGCGGCGGATGGTGGACTGTTTGAGCGGCGCCCAGGGCGTGCCATCCGGCGCAGCCTGGCTTGTGAAGCGCGCTCGCGTGGAATCCCGCAGGTATTCTCCCAGGCGCGGAGCCAGGCGAGCATTGCCGGTGGGAGCTTGGGCCTGGCGCTCCAGCATGGCGCGCAGCGCGGCGTCGTCGATGACATAGGTGATGCGGCTTCCTGCCATAGAAAAAATCTCCTAGAATGGTTGCAACTCATCGGGGGGAGAAGGCCGCGCCAGGTCCACCAACCCTACCCCTCGGAGGAACCCAGCATGTGGCGCCGTGTTGGGTTCTTTTATTCCTGGTCGCGGGCATAGAGCCGAACGCCCACGCGCCAATCGTCGGCACTTTGGGCCACCCCTTGGAAGGCGGTGATGCCGGCCCAGCCGTCATCGCCGCGCTCGAACACCACCAGCGCGGGCACCTCCTGTCCTTCCACCGTGAATCGCGCGATGTAGCGGCGGCGCACCACGGCCTTCTCCTGCGCATACATCCATTCGAGACGCACCCAGATCTCATCGGGCTGCAGTAGCGCCTGGGCCATCAGCGGTAGGAACTGCTCGCGGTCGCGTTTGAGCACCTTCCATTCGCCAGCGGCCGTCTGGAACAGCTCCTTGCCCACCACTAAGCGTTCGCCCACGGCATCGCGCACGATGGCGGGCTGCTCCAGCGTGGCGCCTAAAGGCTCCAGGAAGCCGCGCACATAGTCCTCTGGCGTCAGCCCTTTTGGCAGCAACGTCTCGGCCGCGATGGTGCGCGGCGGCGGCAGCGGCTCCTGCGGGCGCAGATTGGGCAGACCATGGCCGCCTGCGCTGCCGGGCACCAGCGGATCAGGCCGCTCGGGTGGAATAGCGCTGCGCAGGCGTGCGCTGCCAGGGGCGTATTCAAACCCCGGATCGATGCCTTCTGGTACGTGCACCGTGCGCGGCCCCTGAGCGCTGCGCTGGCCGATGATGCGCTCCACGAGGTTGACGCTGGGCGCCTGGTCGGGCCCGGACTTGCCCAAGCGCTTCAGATCGCCGGCCCACATGCCTTTGACCTTGCACTGGCAACCCCAGCCATTCGGCGGGAAGTGCAGATTCCACCAGGGGTTGCCGCGTTCCAGAACAAGACCGTCCCAGCCGACGTGCTGCGCACGCGGATGCTCCACCCAGTCGCTGTGCTCGTACTGCCAATACGGCGCTTCCTGCAATTGCTTCCAGCGCCCGGCCGCGTAGCTGGTGCTGAGGTTGGTGTCGTAGATCACCCGGCTGCGCCAGTTGCGCCCGCCGTTGTAGTCCCAGCCGTGCGTGGACACGATGCGGTCGAAGTCCTTGCGGAAGTCCTCCAGGGTGGCGCCTTCGTCAATCGCCTTCTGCACGGCCTGGCGAAAGTCGGTAACGATGGCATCCCGGTTGGCACCCGCGACCACAAACGCATGGTCATGCTCATGGGTGTAAACGTCTGTCCATCCAGTGGTCGGCAGATTGAGCTTGCGGCGGAAAAATTCCGACTGCTCGCGGAAACGCAGCGATCCGTAGGCGGCTTGGGTCATGGGCTGAACTTGTAAAGGCTTTACAGGGCCGTGCAGGGCCTTGCGGCCCACTGGGATATGCAACGGGGGCCACGGGGCAAAACAACGCGCCTACGGCCCTTTGGCGGGCTCATATGCCCGAAGCTTCCTGCAGTACGTCGCTACGGCCGGCTAAATGAGCGGCTGTCAGAGCCTCGGCCATCGCCGCAGCGTACTGGTCCAGGCTCATGTTCGGCAGCAACTGCTCCAGACCATCGCGGATCTCGGACAGGCTTTGGGCTCGCATGACCAGCTCGCGTATCTGCCCCACCCAGCCAGCGACCGAAGGCGCCGCGTTCGCGGCCAGTTGGGGCTGCATAGCCTGGGGTGGCGTCAGCACGGGCTGCGCGGTATGAACGGGCGGCTGTGCCGTCAGCGCGGCCTGGCCTACCGGGGCGGCAGGCGCCTGCTGAATTTGCTGCTCCTGCGCGGGCAGCAGCACGGCCTCGCCGGCTTGCGCCACCGGGATGCCCAGCCGCTCATGGGCCCATTTCACGGTGGGGCGCACGCCGATACCGACCAACTGGGGCAATGCCTCGGAGAACGCCTTCAAGTCCTCGCGTTCCTCGGCGTTGAGCTTGAACACAGGGCAGCGCCGCGTGCCTTCGGGCGCTAGGCCGTTGATGGCGGCAATGGCATAGACCAGATCACGGCTGAGCGTGCTGTTGAGCTGGCGCACGTCTCCGTCGCGCAGGTCCTTGCGCACTTCGTTGTGGATGTTGCCCAGGGCGTTGGTGCTGGCCTTGCCATCGGCTCCGCTGGTGAGCGTGCCGCCCAGGATCACTTTGCTCTGGTTGCGCTCGCACCAGCTCATCATCAGCTCGAACGCCTTGGGATCGCCCGTGGCAGCGTCCTTGAAGTCCAGCAGCATGCCCTCGGGCACGATGCCGGCCGCGTTGTGGCCAATGCTGGCCAGGGCGCGCAGCAGCGTGGCCTTGTCCTTCTCGCTGGCACTGGCGGGGTAAGTGCCGAGGCGCACCGGTATGCCGTAGATTTCCAGAAACTCGGCCAGATCGCCCACGCTGTAGTTCTTGAACAGGTAGGTCCAGGTCAGCTGGCGAAACAGCGCCGAGCGCTCCAGGTAGCCGCTCTTGGCCTTGTGCACGTGGGTGATCCAACCGAAGGGGTTTAGGGGCTCTCCTGGCACGCCGTCGACGGCCTTGTCGCTGCGCAGGCGCATCTCCTGGCGATAGCCGCGGTGCAGGCTGAACCAGCTTTGCGGCCGATGGGTGACGGTCTTGGGCAACCAGTATCCTTCGACGCGGTGCCATTCGATTTCCAGGCAGGCAAAGCCTTTGCCGGTGGCGTCGGTCAAGTCGAAGAGCATGTCTTCGAAGTCCGGAATTTCCTGCACCAGCTCGTCGAGCTGGGCCGCGTTGCGCGTCTCCAGCGGCGTGGGCGACTTCTCGGGCGGCACGACCTGCCAGTCGAGGATGCAGGCGCGGCGGCGCTTGTTCATCTCGCTGGCGATGTGGCCGTCCTTTTCTTCCATGTCCTCAAACAGCTCGAACTGCGCGACCAGGTCGCCTGTTTCAGCGGCGTCCAAAATGCGCGCCAGCTTGGACGGCGTCAGTCCGCGCGTCGGATGGCTTTGCAGCTCACGCTGCAGATGCGCCAAGCGGGCCGTCTGGGGCTCGTCGAGGTCGGGCATGCGGATAGGCTGGCCATCGGGGCCAAGGATGCGAGAAGTTGCCATGAGGGTGCTACCAAGTAGTCGCGGGTTCGCCCATGCCCAGGTCATCATCCAGGTCCATGTCGTCGCCGTCAATGATGTTGTCGAAGCCACGCGGCAGGCGTGGCACCTCGGTGAATGCGATGGATGCGCTCAGGTGCAAGGTGGCGAACCAGCCCAACGCCAGCATGACGGCGCTATCGCCGTGGCGCTGCAGCTCCGGGTCCTTGATGTCCTGGCGGCGCAGTTTGGACACCATGGGCACGCCCTCTACCTCTTCGATGGCGCGCAGATCCTGCGCCATGTTGGCGTCCTTGGGCAAATCCACCATGCCGTCCTCGAAGCCCTGGATCAGCTTGGGCATCCATGTTCCGTACCAGCCACGATTCAGCGTGACCTGGTGGACATGGTGGCGGCCAAACTTGTCTGCCGTTTCTTCTGCCAGGGCCTGGCCGGAACCGGTGGCATCCATGGCGCCGCCGCAGCGGTTGGGCAGCTTGCTAATGGCGTGCCAGATGATCTGGCGCTGCTGGGCATAGGGCACCTTGTGCATCTCCAGCACCAACGGGCACTGGCGGCGCATGCCCAGCGTCAGCGCGATTGCACCCCACACAGAGAAGTCCCGATGACGGGCATAGTCCTGGGAGAAGACATGACGCACGCGTGGGTCCAGCTTCTTGAGTGCTGGGTCGAGGTAGCGAATGATCCAATCGGCCACCCAGGCTTCACGTTCCTCAGGCGGCTTGTGCACGAAGTCGTCGTCCAGTGCCAAGCGCAGCACCGCTGCCTCGGGCAGCACCATGGCCTGATCGACCCACACTCCAGGCAGGCACACCCCATTGCCGTCCCGTGGTATGGCGTCCAGCTCCTCGCGCATCGATGCCTTGCGCACGCCGTAGCCGTTGCGAATCTTCGCGTACCAAGTCTCCTTGTCCGCGACTGTCGGTGTGGTGCCCTTCATCATGCACACGCGCTCGAAGAGGCCATTCGCGACAGCATCATCAAACGTGACCGTGGCCACGGCAGCGTCGGCGCCATAGCGGCCGGCCTCGATGTCGCGGCAGAACTGGGCGAACGGATTGTTCTTGCCGTTGTGCGAGCTGATCACCACGATCTTGCCGCCCCAGATCAGCAGTGCGGTCGCCGCATCAAGTACGCCCTGCACATCAGGGTGGAATGCGGCTTCATCGATGACCACGTGACCCTGCAAGCCACGGATATTGGCCGGACGGCTGGACAGCGCGCAGACCTGAAAGCCGCTGGCAAAACGGATGCGGTAGGCGGTGATATTGCGGCTCTTGCCACTCTCGTCTTGGTCCTCGAACAGAAACTCTTCAACGCCCGACGCACCCTGGCCTTGGGCCTGAGCGATCACGCGGGCGAACTTGGCGCAGTAGCCTATGGCTTCCAGGCCCTTTTCCTTGGTGTCGCCGATGTAGAAGACGTTGTCACCGCCGGCGCTTTTGCGCGAAGCAGCGACCAGCGTCTTGTCCAGCATGGTGCCAAAGGTGATGCCTGTGCGGCGTCCCTTGGGCACGGCGATGATCGACGCCTGCAGGCCCGCCACCTGGCGCTGGTGCTTCATCAGCACGCCATCGTCCAGAGGGTTGAAGCCATCGGGAATAGCGCGAACGCTGGCGGGTAGGTCGTCCCACTCCAGCACCCGCGTGGTGCTGGCAAGGGGCTTGAGAACGCTGGCCATGCTCAGCTGCCAATGCCCAGAAATTTGCGCCGCCAGAAATCGACCTGTTCGGCATCCATGCCCTGCGCCTTAGCCACTTCCTGCAGGTTGGCTTCCTGCTCCTCAAGCAGCTTGCGCCGGGCGTGGGTTTCTATGGCTTCGCGCTCCTTCAGGCTCAT
>JBBKVU010000200.1:0-8811 GCA_037968595.1 Comamonas sp. | reverse complement strand
CTGCGCGGCATCCTGCGCACGGAAGGCCACATGGCTGCGCGGCACGAACGGCGGCGCCTGGGTGATCCAGAACCCGCCGCCCGGGTCGTCGCCCGAGGCCGGGCTGCTGCTGCCAAAGCCCACTGCATCGGGCAGCTCCAGGCGAATACCGTGGCCCAGTGTGGCCAGGACCTGGGTATAAAACGCCTTGCTGCGGCCCAGGTCGCTGACGTGAATGCCGGTGTGATCGATCATGCGATTTCCCTTGATGGAGAGGCAAAAAGCCAGGCACGTGGCCAAGCGCCCCACAGACAAAAAATACCTGCCTTCCGCTCAGCCATTGCGGGAAGATGCCGCAGAAGAATATCGGTTTCTTGATTTTCCGCCGTCCACCTGACAATGCCATTACCCGAAGTAGTTCGGCAAGTTTCCAACTTGGCTGCAGCGCATGGCAACCGTTGTATTAAACATCGCAATTCAGTCCCAAAAGCAGCCATCGCAAGCTCAAACACTTGTCTTTGTCCAAGATCTAATATCGCTTGATAAAACGGCGTTCATCGAGAGCAAAGCCTTGATCTTGGTAGAACTGATGCGCCAAGGCCCTGTGATCTCCGCTTGTAACTTCCGCGCGAACACAGTTCAAGCCACAGAAAAAAGTGTCAGCTGCAGACACGAGCAATGTGCCAACCCCCTTGCCACGAGCACTTTCACTGACGACCAAAGATGTGATGCGTCCGATTCTTCCGGCCTGATGAAACAACTCAAAAACGTGGAGGCTAATTACACCGACTATGGTGTCGGTGTCCGCCACGACCAAGACGGCATCCATCGCGTTAGCGCTCAGCAAACTCAGCTTTTCGCTTACCAGTTTCTCTGAAGCAGGGTAACCGAGTTGCCCCAACAGATCCGCAATGCTGCCAGCGTCTGAGTCCAAGGCATTTCTTGTTTGCATTTTTAATTCTTCAATGGTGCACTAGGCTGCTGCATCGCTGGTCCGGTGATGAGCATCAGGTCTGGCGAATCATGTTCGCCCGGGATGGTTGGCCTTGTCGGCCATATTCTGCAGCTGCGTCTTGAATCACGGTTGCCCGTCGTGCGTTTCGCTGACCCCGGAAATTTTCACCCAGGGTCGACGGCGTTGCACCCAGATCTCGCGCTGGGGTGTTCCCAATTCGTTGCGCTGGCGCAGCACGCCGGTGCGCAGCGAATACGCTGGCGGATTTTCCACGGCGCAGGCGTAAAGCGAACTGCCGCAGTTTTCACAGAAGGCAAGAACGCGCTTCGTGCCGCGGGCGGTGGTCTTGACAAAGGTTCTGGGCACGCCTTTCATCAAACGAAAGCCGGCTGCGGGAGCCGATATATTGGCCCTGAAAGCCGAGCCTGAATGGGTTTGGCAGTCCAGGCAATGACAGACCGTCATGGTGCCGGGCTCCACTTCCGCCTCGAATTCAATCGCGCCGCATTGGCATTGGCCTTCTACTTTCATCTGGTTCCTCAGTTGGCTGGGCCTGGCTTCACGGACCTTGTCGGCCGATGGCAGGTGGCAGCGCATTGGAAAAATGGCCCGCGTTCGAGACAGTCGACCCCGGGCACCTCAGCCAAGCATACCGGAGCATGGCAACGGGAAGGCTAGGGTAACAAGCTGCGCCAGCCGCACTGGCATAAGCCTGACATCCCGGCTGTCGCCAAGCGGCTACCATGGCTCTGGTTTGCTGTTCCATTCAGTCTTTGCGTCATTTGACGTTTCGCCACGGCCAGTCGGCAGTGGCGGATGGAACGAACCCAAATGCACCCGCGCGCCACATACCGATGGATTGAAGCCAATCCATTTCCCATGTCACGCCACCCATCCAAGGAATGCTGTGAGCCTATCCCTTCTGAGCCGCTACGCCTTTTTTGCCGGCTGCGTGGCATTCAGCCTCGCCAGTCTGCCGTTTGTGTCTTCCAATGCGGTGTGGCCCTTCACGCTGGTCACCGGCGCGCTGAGCCTGCTGGGCCTGTTCGATCTGCTGCAAGGCAGCCATGCAGTGCGCCGCAACTACCCCATTCTTGGCAACATCCGCTACCTGGTCGAAGGCATACGCCCGGAGATCCGTCAGTACCTGCTGGAGTCCGACAGCGACGCTTTGCCGTTTTCGCGCGCCCAGCGCTCGCTGGTCTATTCTCGCGCCAAGAACGAGACCGCCGACAAGCCGTTCGGCACGCTGGTCGATGTCTACCAGCCGGGGTTTGAATTCATCAGCCACTCCATGCGCCCCGCGCCGCTGAGCGACCCGGACAGCTTTCGCGTCACCATAGGCGGGCCGCAGTGCACCCAGCCCTACTCCGCCTCGGTGTTCAATATCTCGGCAATGAGCTTCGGCTCCCTGAGCGCCAACGCCATCCGCGCCCTCAACCAGGGTGCGCAGCGCGGCAACTTCGCGCATGACACCGGCGAAGGCAGCATCAGCCCCTACCACCGCGAGCATGGTGGCGACCTTATCTGGGAGCTGGGAAGCGGCTACTTCGGCTGCCGCACCGACGCCGGCCGCTTCGACCCCCAGCGCTTTGCCGAGCAGGCACGCTCGCCGCAGGTGCGCATGATAGAAATCAAGATGAGCCAGGGCGCCAAGCCCGGCCACGGCGGCATCCTGCCCAAGCACAAGGTGACGCTGGAAATCGCCCAGACCCGCGGCATTCCCATGGGCCAGGACTGCATCTCGCCTTCGAGCCACAGCGCGTTTTCCACGCCGCTGGAAATGGTGCAGTTCATCGCCCAGCTGAGAACCCTGTCCGGCGGCAAGCCCGTGGGCTTCAAATTCTGCCTGGGCCATCCCTGGGAATTCATGGGCATTGCCAAGGCCATGCTGCAGACCGGCATTCTCCCGGACTTCATCGTCGTCGATGGCAAGGAAGGCGGCACCGGCGCCGCGCCCGTGGAATTCACCGACCACATGGGCGTGCCCATGCGCGAAGGCCTGCTGTTCGTGCATAACACGCTGGTCGGGCTGAACCTGCGCGACAAGATCAAGCTCGGCGCCAGCGGCAAGATTGTCAGCGCCTTTGACATAGCCAGCGTGATGGCCATTGGCGCCGACTGGTGCAATTCGGCACGCGGCTTCATGTTTGCCATCGGCTGCATCCAGTCGCAAAGCTGCCATACCAACAAGTGTCCGACCGGCGTCGCGACCCAGGACCCCTTGCGCCAGCGCGCGCTGGTGGTCCCCGACAAGGCGGCGCGGGTGTTCAACTTCCACCGCAATACGCTCAGGGCGCTGGCAGAAATGCTGGCCGCCGCCGGCCTCACCCACCCCGCGCAGCTGCAGGCCAAGCACCTGGTGCGGCGCATGTCGGCGTCGGAAGTCAAGCTGTTCTCACAGCTGCATGTGTTCCTCACTCCGGGCGAATTGCTCAAGGGCGAGGTTCAGGGCGAGTTCTATTCGCGCATGTGGCAGCTCGCGCGCGCCGACAGCTTCGAGCCCAACAGCCCAGAGCCTTCGACAGAAAACAAGCTCTGTGCCGAAGACTCCTTCCAGCCGGCATGAATGGAACTGCAACGGCGCCGAGTTCAGCGCCAGCATCGCAGACACGGCAGCAGGCGCTCAGGCGATGATCACAATGCCCAGCCGGCGCATTGCCTGGCTCAGCCCCCGCACGGCAGCTTGACTGCTTGCCGGCTCGCCGCTGTTGCGCCTTCAAGAGAGCCCTTGCGGCCAAGAAAGAGCTGAAGCTTGGATGCTCCCGGCAGATCACCCACCGCCTTGCGCAGCGCGGGTTCAAGCCATTGCGACCCTCTACGGAAGGAAGGATGCGCAGGAAGCGCTGGTTGATCTCGCGAACGCAAAAAGGGGCAGCGCCTGTCCCGACACCGCAAGCGCCGGCTTGAGCGATTCACCACGGCGCGTATCAAAACCGCACAGGGCGCCCGCCCAGGGGATGGGCAATACCGCCATCGCCATAGCTGCCCTGCACTTCGGCAATCACCACATGGTAGCCACACAGCCATTGCGCCTGGCGCCGCTTGGCCTCGATATGCAAGGGATGGTCCATCAGCTGTTGCAGCGCTTCGCGCGTTTCCCAGTAGTAGACGTTGGCTACCAAGCCTTTGCTGGAATCTTCCCATGCCTCCTCGCCCAGAAAGCCGTCAATGGAGCGGGCAATGGCGGCAATGGCCTGGTCCAACCGGTGAAACTCATCATCAAAAGGCCCGGGAGCAAAGGTGAAGGTGGACGTGAACATGGATATCTGAAAGGGACGGGATTGCGGCGTTCGGCCCGGCGCGACGGGGCAGGAAGCGGCCCAGTGTGCCCAAGTCGGAGCTCCGCGCAAAGCACCAGTTGGGAATTTTTCATTCAGTCCAGTCGCCCGTGAAGGCCGTGCCCAGCAGCTTTCGCGAACGATGGAAGCGACGCAGTCCCACGACGCCTTTCAGGCGCCCGAGGTTGTCGCTGATGTGGGACGGAGGCACATCCTCGAAGGCCTGGAGCAAGGCCACATCCGGCGCCGGCGGGGCCGGGTTGAGGGTGAAGTTTGCGCTCATGTGGAAACGCTCGGTCTGAACTCCAGGCCTGCGTCGGACGGATTGCGTCGCTGGCGGCTGGATCGAAGTGGCAATGTTCGATCAACGACCTCGTCCAAACAAGCGAAACAAAGGCGCATGACTCCTGCCAGAACGGCATGTGTCATGCGCCAGTGCCGCCCCTTGAAAGACCCAGGCAGCCCGGGTGGCAGGCTTGCGTGCGGGGCCGCCAATGAGGCGGGCGGACGTGCGACAGACCGAACAACAAACCAAGCATGATTCATAGGTGAATAATTCAGGCAAATATAGATATATCTATGTATTTAAATTTCGTCATCTTGCTTGAAAAATATCCTCTTCGCACCCAGACTCAATCAAGAAAAATCCATAGATTTTCATTTTTTCATAAAAGACTATCATCTATGAATGCCGCGTAAAAATACCTCCTCTGCTGACTACCCCCAGGCCGTGCTGCGGGAAATCGAGCGACTGGCGCAGAACATCACCATCGCCCGCAAGCGGCGCGGTGAATCCCAGGCCCAGTGGGCCAGGAAGCTGGGCATATCGCAGCCAACCATGGGTCGCATCGAACGCGGTGACCCGTCCGTGGCCATGGCCTCGTATGTGATGTGCATGTGGCTGATCAATCAGGGCGGTGGATTGGCCGACCTGATCGCGCCGCAGAACGATCACGCGGCATTGGAAAAGGAAGTGGCCAAGGTACATACCCAACGCAAGTTGGGCAAGCAAGGCAGCCGCAATCCGCCCCGTCCTGCATCGGACCGCTTGTCGACCGCTGCGCCTCACGCAGCGGTTGAAGAGGGCCCCAAGTCGGAGCCTGCATTCAACACCGACAGCAGCAAGTCCTTGGCAGGCACATCCAGGCCGTCTGATTTGACCCGGCAAACCCCCGCTGCAATGAGTGACGTCCGCAAGTCTCTGGCAAGCGCAACCCGGCTGTCTGATCTGCCTTCGTCAAGCACAGCATCAGGCTTGGCGGCCCTACTGGCCGCATCGGAGACCCCAAAGCAATGATCCAGCCCGACATCCATGCCGTGACGCCGCGCACCTACGTGCCGCAGGACCCGCTCTATGTATGGGCCATGGTCAACCCCAAGGCGCCCACACTGGTGGGCGAAGTCGGCCTTTCGCGGCTGGTGGCCGACTGTGCCACTTTCAGCTACGCACCGAGCTGGTGGAACTTTGCGCTCAGCGAAGACATGCCCATGGTCCGCGGGCAGACCTTCAGCACCGCCCAGAGAAATACGGCCCCGGGGGCGCTAGACGATGCACGCCCCGACCGCTGGGGCGAGCGCATCATCCGCCATGTCGACAGGCCGGCGCGCCTGTCCATCCTGGAAATGCTGCTCTTCGCCGGCGACGACCGCTTTGGCGCATTGGGCATCTCCACCTCGGCGGAGCAATATATTCCGCGGGCTCTGGGCCCCTATCCGCAGTTGAAGGATCTGGCCCAGCTGGCCGCTGCAGTGGAGGATGTCCAGACCCAGGCGCCCATCACCGCGCAGATGCGGCGTCTCATACAGCCGGGCGTCACCCTCGGCGGCGCGCGGCCCAAGGCCTTGCTGCAAACGGATAAAGGCCAATGCGTCATCAAGTTCAGCGAGCTCGACGACCCGGTGGACACGCCGCTCATCGAGCACGCCACCATGACGCTGGCAGCCAAGGCGGGCCTGTACGTAGCCAGCACCGCGGTGCTGCAGCTACCTGCACGTCATGGCCAGACGCGCCATGCGCTGACCATCGAGCGGTTTGACCGCCTGGGGCACTACCGCGTGCATTGCCAGTCTGCCCATACCGCCTTGCGCGCCGCGGGTCTGGAGCAAAGCTACAGCAATCTGGCCACCATACTGCTGCGCCTGGGCCATCCGGACCGGCAGGCCGTAATGCGCGAGGAGCTGTTCAAGCGCATGGTATTCAACATCCTCATGGACAACACCGATGACCACGAGCGCAATCACAGCATCTGCCTCAACCTTGCCGATGGCTACTATGACTTGAGCCCGGCCTATGACGTCGTGCCCAGCCTGCAGAACCTCGGCTATCAGGCCCTTGTCGTGGGCACGGCGGGTTCGGAGTCCAGCCTGGAAAACGCCCTGAGCCAGATCAACGAATACGGCATCAAGCTGCCCCGCGCCATGGAGTTGATGCAGCAGGTGGCCGCCGTCGTCGGTCAGTGGGCCGGACACTTCACCACGCTGGGCGTCGGCAGGGCAGACATGGAGCTGCTGGCCGCCAGCATCGACCGCGATGCACTCAGGCGACAAAGGCTGGCGTTTCTTTAGCAGGCGCGCAGGCCACTTCAGGCCAGGATTCAGGCCAGGAAGGCGTCGCTGTCGATCAGCGATGCATAGGAGAAGGCCAGTGCGGCCATGGACGCCGCATGCACCTGGGCCGCGGGCACCTGGGTGCCGGCGAACTCCAGATCCCGGGTCGCGCAGGCATCGTGCACCACGCTGACGCCATAGCCGAAGTCGGCGGCGGCGCGGCTGGTGGCCTCGATGCACATATGGCTCATGGCGCCTATGATCACCACCTCGGTGATCTCCTGCTTTTCCAGCATTTGCTTCAACGAGGTATCGCGAAACGCGTTGGGGTAGTTCTTGACGATCACGGTCTCTCCAGGCGCGGGTGCGACGGCGGGAATGATCTGCACGCCGTCGCTGCCCGGGGTGAAGATCGGCGCGTCGGGCTTGGCCATCTCATGGCGCACATGGATGAGCAGTTCGCCCTTGGCGCGCGCCGCGGCAATGATGCGGGCGGCGTTGGCCAGCGCCTTGTCCAGGCCGACCAGTGGCAGCTTGCCGGTGGGCAGATATTCGTTCTGCAGGTCGACGACGATGATGGCGCGTTGGCTCATGGATTTCCCCTTGTTGACGGTTGGACGAAGCGTCGCATGACGTTCGCTCCCATTGTGCGAATCGCTGTTGCTTTGCGCCATTGGCCCGAATGACATAAATGAATAAAATCGGGCCAAACTCGCCACACCATGCCCGCCCTCTCCATGCCCACTATCCGCGTTGCCGTGCTGGCTTTCGAAGGAGTGAGCCTTTTCCACCTCTCGGTTCCAGCCATGGTGTTCGGCGCCGCCGCCCCATCCAGCGGACTGCCGCTCTATGAGGTGCGCTACTGCGCGCCCGTGGACGGGCGCGTGCGCTGCGATCAGGGCATGGAAATCGATGTTCCAGGCGGGCTGGACGCGATGCAGGACGCCGACCTAGTCATCGTCCCTTCCTGGCGTCATGCGCAGGAAGTTGCCCCGGCCGCGCTGTCGCTCGCGCTGCGCCAGGCCCATGACCGCGGCGCCCAGGTGGCGGGCCTGTGCCTTGGCGCTTTCGTGCTCGGCGATGCGGGCTTGCTGGACGGGCGCCGCGCGACGACGCACTGGGCCTGCCGCGAACTGTTTTCGCGGCGGTTTCCCCTGGCGCACTTTCTTCCCGATGTGCTGTATGTCGATGACGGCCAGGTCATCACTTCCGCGGGAACCGTGGCCGCCGTGGACTGCTGCCTGCATCTCGTGCGCCAGCGCCACGGCGCCGATGTGGCCAACCGCGTGGCGCGACTGCTGGTGACGCCCGCGCACCGGCAGGGCGGCCAGGCCCAGTACATCGAGCAGCCGGTGGCCGCGCGCGCCAGCGACAACCGCTTGCCGGGGGTGCTGGAGTGGGCGCGGGAGCACCTTGCAAAACCTCTTTCCCTGGACGAACTGGCCGAAGTCGCAAGAATGAGCCGGCGCACGTTCACCCGGCGCTTTCGCGAAGCCACGGGCACCACGGTGCACAAGTGGCTGGTGGCCGAGCGCATTGGCCGGGCGCAGCAACTGCTGGAAACCACCGACATGCCTATGGAGCAATTGGCCACCGAGGTCGGCTTCGGCACAACGCTGTCACTGCGCCAGCACTTTGCCAGCCAACTCCAGACCACGCCCATGGCCTACCGGCGCAGCTTCCGCGCGGCGGCCAGCGCAATGCCCGGACTGCGCTGAGCCGGGCCTGCCGCCGCGCCGGTCGGTGCTGGCGAATGGAGCTGGACACCGACCTGCGGGCAACGCGCGGATGCCGAGCCGACGCGGCACTGCCACGGATCCGTCACACGCTCGTCAATCTTGCCCGCAAGAATGGCAGAGCAGCGCTTGGCTGGCATGGCCAGCACGCTGCGGGGCGCTATCGTTTCAAAGGACGACGCCCGCACTCTGCATCAACACCACGAGGCTATTCCCATGTCCCATAACGTTACGGGTTTGCGCGACCAGCACGGCCGCCGCTTGCCGACCCTGTTGGCGCTGTCTGCCACGCTGGCGCTGACGGCCTGCGGCG
>JBBKVU010000199.1:0-11138 GCA_037968595.1 Comamonas sp. | reverse complement strand
GCAGGCCTCGCGCAGCAGGGACAGCAGGAAGCTGGCGCCATAATTGGTCGCGCAGTGATAGCGCCCGCGCGCGCCCGCGGGAAGCTTGATCGCGCGGTAGCCCACCGCTTGCGCCAGCTGCTGCAGCGCGGTCTCCAGCGCGCCCTCGGCTTCGATGGCCACGCTGCATGGCCGGCAGCAGCGCGACTTCGGCATCGGCAAAGAGCTGCAGCGGATGGAAACCGCCGATACGCGCGCCCTGCTGCGCGGCCACGCCCAGCACCGCGACCTCCGTCGCTCCGCTGCAATGCACGACCGACTGCCCGGGCCGCCAGACAATCTGGCCGGCAACCTGCGCAATGGCCGCATCGCTGACCGCAATGAACACCAGATCCGCCAGGTCAGCGGCCTGCTGTGCCTGCGCGCATATCTGCCAGCCGGCGCCCGCGCGCAGCAGCGACGGCGCTCTCACCGGACTGCGCGCCGCAATGGCCGCCACATCAAGGCCCGCCTGCTGGAATGCCGGCGCCAGGGCCTGCACCAGACGACCCGCGCCGATGAAGGCAATCTTCAAGATGGCTGGTCCTGCTGCGGCAGCACCGCATAGGCGCTGCGGTCCTTGCCCGCGAGCCACCTCGGCTCTCTGCCGCGCCCTGACCAGCCCGCGCCCGTGACGGGGTTGCGGAACTTGACCTCGGCCTTGTGCCTCTCGCGCTTGACGGGCTCGGGCGTCCAGGGAAAGACCTGCTGGGCGGTAAAGCCGAATTCGGCCACCAGGGACACCACCCTGGCCAGGGCCGCAGCGGCGTCGTCGTCGCGGGCCTGCGCTATTTGCTGGTTCAGCTTGCGCTGCTGGAGGAGTAGTTCTTTGTAGGTTGACATGGCAAGGGCAGCGCAGCGCTGCCGGTTGGAGGTGTATGCAGCTTAGCGCAGACCGGGCCGCCCATCGACGCAGTGCGCTAATGGGAAAGATCGCCGATGCGGATCAGCCGCTTGCCCAGGTTCTCGCCACGATAAAGGCCGGCGATGGCGTCCGGCGCCTGTTCGATGCCCTCGAGCACATCTTCAAGATAGCGCAACTGCCCATCGCGCACCCAGCGCATCAACTCGACGCGCGCCTGAGCGCAGTACTCGGGATGGTCGAGGATCACAAAGCCTTGCATACGGGCACGGTTCACCAGCAATTTGCGTTCGATGCGCGGGCCGGCCGGCGCCGGGTCCCAGTTCGCCACCGAAGCCGTGCCGCAGACCACGATGCGCGCCCCTGGGCGCAGATGCTCCATGACCTGATCACTGATGGCACCGGCGGTGTTGTCGAAATAGACATCCACCCCTTGGGGACAGGCTGCGCGCAGCTGCTCGGCGAAATCGGGTGATTTGTAATCCACCGCCGCATCGAAGCCAAATGCGTCAAGGCACAGGCGGCGCTTTGTGTCACCGCCGGTGATGCCCACCGTGCGGCAGCCTTTGAGCCGGGCAAGCTGGCCCACGCATGAACCCACGCCGCCGGCGGCGGTCGACACCACCACCGTCTCGCCCGCCCGGGGCGCGCCGATCTGCAGCAAGCCGTAATGTGCGGTGACGCCGTTGATGCCCAGAATTCCCAGGTGGCACGACAGAGGAATCTCGCTGTCGACCGTCACGCGCTCCACTTGATCGGCAGCCACGACCGCCTGCTCCTGCCAGCCCAGCATTCCCGTCACGAAGCTGCCCACGGGCAGCGCGGGCGCGCGTGACTCCTGCACCACGCCGGCCGCCAGCGCGCGCATCACCGCCCCCAGGGGAACCGGCTCACTGTAGTTGCCGACAGCGTTCACCCAGCCGCGCATCGCCGGCTCCACCGAAAGATAGATGTTGCGTACGCGGACCTGGCCTGGCTGGACCTGGGGCGCAAAGCCATCGCGCAGTTCGAAATGCTGGGCTTGCGGAATGCCCACAGGCCGTGAAGCCAGGCAGACCTGTCGGTTTGGAATTTCAGTCATTGCGGCATGCATTCATGGAAAAAGATGAGTGAAACCCAATTGCCACGGCACCTGCCGCATCTGGCGCACTTGCTCCAGCACACAGCGCCTGGCCCATTGGGACGCGCGCGTGTCAGGGAAGCCGGCTGTGCGCCGCCTTCATTTCCAGCAGCCCGATCAGGATCTGATCGCGCGCCTGCGTCAGTTCGCGCGCGTCGCGACCGTTCAGTTCTTCCTCGACGCCACCCATAGCGCGCTCGGCAAGACCGGGGGTGAAGGCCGACAGTTCGCCCAGCTCGCGCCACCAGCCCTCGATAGGCGGGCCCAGGTGCTCGATCACGTGACCGATGCCGCGCTCGCCACCGGAGAGGTGCAGATTCATGAACGGCCCCAGCAGCGCCCAGCGCAATCCCGGGCCATGGGAAATGGCCGTGTCCACGTCGGCAACGCTGGCCACCCCGCTGTCAATCAGTGAGAAAGCCTCGCGCCAGAGCGCGGCTTGCAGACGGTTGGCAATATGCCCCTTGATTTCCCGGCGCAGCAAGATGGGTTTCTTGCCGATTTCGGCATAGAAAGCCATGGTCCGCTCTATGGCCTGGGCACTGGTCAGGCGCCCACCCACCACCTCGACCAGCGGAATGAGGTGCGGCGGATTGAAGGGATGGCCAAGCACGATGCGCTCGGGATGGATCGCCGCATCCTGGACCTCGGAAATCAGAATGCCTGACGAGGATGTCGCCACGATCACCTCCGGGCCAATGGCGGCGGTGATACTGGCCAGCAGATCGCGCTTGATAGCGACCCGCTCTGGGCCGTTTTCCTGGACGAAATCGACATCCTTCAAGGCCTGCGCCAGATCCTTGTCAAAGTGCAGGCGTTGCAGCGAAGCGCCCTGCGCCAGGCCCATGCGCTCCAGCGCTGGCCAGAACTCGGCCACCTTCGCGCGCAAGCCTTGCTCAGCGCCCTCACCGGGGTCGCTGGCGCGGACATCGAACCCTCTGGCGAGGTAGTACGCCGCCCAGCTGGCCCCGATCACGCCTGTGCCGACAATGCCGACTTTTCTCACGTCCGTGGTCATGCAATTTCTCCGTGCTTTGGTTTGGATGGGGTCATTCAGGGACTCTTCTTGCAGGTTCGATCCGCGAACGCCACGAAGCTGCCGACAATGCCCTTGCGGAAGGCCAGCACGCACAGCACGAAGATCAGTCCGGTAACCATGGTGGTCGACTCGCCCAGGGTCTTGAACCAGTCGACCGAGCTGGCCTGCGCCAGCCACATGCCGAGTTCGCCGACCTTGTTTTCCAGCATCACGACCACGGCCGAGCCCACGATGGGGCCCGAGAGCGTGCCCAGCCCGCCCACCAGCGTCATCAGGATCACCTGGCCCGAGGTGGACCAATGCACATCGGAAAGCGTGGCAAAGCCCAGCACCAGGGTCTTGAGCGACCCGGCAAGCCCGGCCAGCGCCGCTGAAATCACGAACGCCAGGAGCTTGAATCGGCTGACGTCATAGCCCAGCGACACGGCCCGCGGCTCATTCTCCTTGAGGCCCTTGAGCACCTGTCCGAACGGTGAATGGATGACGCGCACGATGAACAGAAAAGCCAGCACCACCACTGCCAGCGCAAAGTAGTACATGCTCAGGTCATCTGCGAGGTCGATGAGGCCCAGCAGCTTGCCGCGCGGCACGCCTTGCAGTCCGTCCTCGCCGCCGGTGAACTTCGCCTGCAGCGCGACGAAGAACACCAGTTGCGCCAGGGCCAGCGTGATCATGGCGAAATAAATGCCCTGGCGACGTATGGCCAGCAAGCCAAACAGCCAGCCCAGCAGCGCTCCGGTCAGGGTGCCGGCAAGCAGCCCGAGCTCCGGCGTCAGTCCCCAGACCTTCATGGCATGGCCGGCAACATAGGCCGAGCCGCCCAGAAAAGCCGCATGTCCAAATGACAGCAGGCCCGTGAAGCCCAGCAGCAGATTGAAGGACGCCGCGAACAGCGCAAAGCACAGCAGCTTCATGACAAACACGGGATAGGCGCCGAGGAAGGGCGCGGCGATCAGGCCGACCAGCAGCGTTGCGTAGGCGACGGCCCAGAGGTTTTTGATGTTCATGCGCAAGTCCTCATTTCTCTTTGCCGAAAATGCCTGCCGGCTTGATCAGCAGCACGATGACCATGATCGCGAACACCACCGTGGAGGAAGCCTCGGGATAGATGACCTTGGTCAGGCCTTCGACCACGCCCAGGCCCAGGCCGGTAAGAATCGATCCCATGATCGAGCCCATTCCGCCAATCACCACCACGGCAAACACCACGATGATCAAGTTCTGCCCCATCAGGGGAGTGACCTGGATCACGGGCGCGGCGAGCACCCCGGCAAAAGCCGCCAGCGCGCAGCCAAACGCATAGGTCAAGGTAATCATCAGCGGCACGTTGACGCCAAACGCTTCCACCATGCGCGGGTTCTCGGTACCGGCGCGAAGATAGGCGCCCAGGCGCGTCTTCTCGATCAGGAACCAGGTGGCAAAGCACACGAACAGCGAGGCCAGCACCACCCAGGCGCGGTAATTGGGCAGCATCATGAAGCCCAGGTCGGTGGCGCCGGACAGCGCTTCGGGAGTCTCGTAGGAGAGGCCCGAGACTCCGAAGATGGATCGGAGAAAACCCTCGATCAGCAGCGTCAGGCCGAGTGTCAGCAGCAGGCCGTAAAGGTGGTCGAGCTTGTAGACCCAGCGCAGAAGAAAGCGCTCTATCAGCACGCCCAGAGCACCCACCAGCAGCGGCGCGAGCAGCAGCATCCACCAGTAGCCGATGCCGAAATAGGTCAGCGCCATCCAAGAGAAGACGGCACCCAGCATGAAGAGTGCGCCATGGGCAAAGTTAATGACGTTCAGCAGGCCGAAAATCACTGCCAGGCCCAGACTCAGAATCGCGTAGAACGATCCGTTGACCAGCCCCAGCAGCAACTGGCTCAACAACGCAGGCATCGAGATGTTCATCAATCAGGCTTCAGCATAAATGGTTTGGTTCCCGGAAAACGCGCCGGCGCCGGCCGCACGAGGTGGCCAGCACCCAGGCTCATTTCCAAAGTGCGCAGCGCGATTCCGCCTTGGTGGTCCAGATCTCGGCAGGCGGCAGCTTGCTGACCAGCTTCAGATAGTCCCAGGGCTGCTTGGACTCCGCGGGCGACTTCACCTGCATGAGGTACATGTCGTGGGCAAAACGGCCGTCAGGTCGGACCATGCCCTTCGCATAGAAGTCGTCGATAGGCGTCTTCTTGATGTACTCCATCACCTTGTCGGCATCGGTCGTCTTGGTCGCCTGCAGCGCCTTCAGGTAGGTCATGGTTGCCGAGTAGTTGGCGGCCTGGAGGTCGGTCGGCATGCGCTTGGTCTTGTCAAAGAACTTCTTGCCGAAGGCCCGGGTCTTGTCGTCCATGTTCCAGTCCCAGCTGGTGGTCAGCAGCAGACCTTCGGCATTGCGCAGTCCCAGGCTGTGCACGTCGGTCACGAAGGCGATCAGGGCGACCATCTTCATGCTCTTGTTGATGCCGAATTCCTTTGCAGCCTTGGTGGCGTTGATCATGTCGCCACTCGCGTTGGCCAGCGCCAGGACCTGGGCCTTGGAGGCCTGAGCCTGCAGCAGGAAAGACGAGAAGTCGGACGCATTGAGCGGATGGCGAATCGCACCCAGCACCGTGCCGCCCTTGGCCTTGACCACGGCCGATGTGTCGGCTTCCAAGCCGTGGCCAAACGCATAGTCGGCCGACAGGAAATACCAGCTCTTGCCGCCGTTTGCCAGCACGGCGCTGCCGGTGCCGCGCGCCAGCGCCACGGTGTCATAGGCGTAATGCACCGTATAGGGACTGCACTGTTCATTGGTAAGCGCGGTGCTGCCGGCGCCATTCACGATGAAAACGCGCTTCTTCTCCTGGGTGATGCGCGCCATCGCCAGCGCGGCGCCGGAGTTGGTGCCGCCCAGCAGCATCGACAGGTTCTGCGTGTCTATCCACTCGCGCGCCTTGGAGGCGGCAATGTCCGCCTTGTTCTGGTGGTCGGCAGTCAGCAGCTCGATGGGCAGGCCGTTCACCTTGCCGCCAAAGTCATCGATGGCCATCTGCACGGCAATCGCACCGTTCTTTCCGTCGGGATCGGAGTAGACGCTGGTCATGTCGGTGATGAAGCCGATCTTGACTTTTTCCTGCGCCAGCGCGGCGTGCGACATGAGCCCGGCAAGGCCCAGCATGAGTACGACTTTTGTTGTTTTGAATGGCATGGTGTCCCCTGATGGTTGAACGAAAAAAATGGATTCAGACGCCGAGCAATGCATTGAGCACAGGCATCTTTGTTTCGAGCTCCGACGCATCGAATACTTCCACGATGCTGCCGTGTTCCATGACATAGAAGCGATCGGCCAGCGGTGCGGCAAAGCGGAAGTTCTGCTCGACCATGACAATGGTGTAGCCCTTGCTGCGCAGCAGCTGGATCATTCGCGCCAGCGTCTGCACAATCACCGGCGCAAGTCCTTCGGAGATTTCATCCAGCAGCAGCAGCTTGGCACCGGTGCGCAGAATGCGCGCCACGGCCAGCATCTGCTGCTCACCGCCCGAGAGCCGCGTGCCCTGGCTGGAACGGCGCTCGGCAAGATTGGGAAACATCGCATAGATGTCCTCGACCGACATGCCTGGACCCGCACCCTTGAGGGCTGGCGGCAGCATCAGGTTTTCTTCCGTCGAGAGACTGGAGAAGATCGCGCGCTCTTCCGGGCAGTAGCCCAGACCCAGGTGCGCCACGCGATGCGTTGCCATGCCTATGGTCTCGACGCCATTGACCTTGATGCTGCCCTTGCGCGCTCCGGTCAGCCCCATGACGGCGCGCAGGGTGCTGGTTCTGCCCGCGCCGTTGCGTCCCAGCAGCGTCACCACTTCACCTGGCTGGACGACCATGTCAACGCCATGCAGCACATGCGACTCGCCGTACCAGGCATGCAGGTTGCTGATTTCAAGTGCGGGCGTCATCCGTGCTCCCCCTGCAGTTCGACATCGGTGGTGCCCATGTAGGCCTCCATGACCTGGGCATTCCTGGAAACCTCCTCGTAAGGGCCTTCGGCCAGCACCGCACCACGCTGCAAAACGGTGATGGTGTCAGCGATCTTCGCGACCACGCTCATGTTGTGCTCCACCATCAAGATGGTCCGTCCGACGGATGCGCGCTTGATAAGGTCCGCAACCAGATGGACGTCCTCGTGGCCCATGCCCTGGGTGGGCTCGTCAAGCAGCATGAGTTCCGGGTCCATGGCGAGGGTGGTGGCGATCTCCAGCGCCCGCTTGCGACCGTAGGGCAAGTTGACCGTGAGTTCGTCGGCCAGCTCGGCCAGTCCGACTTCCGCCAGCAAGGCCCTGGCCCTGGCATTCAGCGGCTGCAGCGAACGCTCGCTTTTCCAGAAGTGGTAGGAGCTGCCCCCGGCACGCTGCAAGCCCAGGCGTACGTTTTCCAGCACGCTCAGATGAGGAAAAACTGCCGATATCTGAAAAGATCGAATGATTCCGCGCCGCGCGATCTTTGCCGGCTGATCAGACGTGATGTCCTTGCCATTGAAATAGATCTTTCCCGAAGTGGGCTCGAGAAATTTCGTCAAAAGATTAAAGCAAGATGTTTTTCCCGCGCCATTCGGCCCTATCAAGGCATGAATGGATCCGCGGGTAATCTTCAGATTCACTTTATTTACCGCGGTAAATCCCTTGAATTCCTTTGAAAGCTGCCGCGTTTCAAGTATGGTGTCGACCATTTTTATATCTACTGCCCCCGGAAATATCCTGAAATCATCCAATGGTTCAACACCAATAATGCTTTACGGAACGTCTATAAACCCCAGCCACCACCGCAACCTGACCCAAGAAATTCAAAATCCGATATTCAGAGGATTCAAGAAATCTTTCTTGGCGCGCCGCAGTCTAAATCCCGCCACGCTGGCGGCGGCTGAATTTCACTGATCCCAGTGACCCAGACCACGACCGCCCGGAGCAAAGGCCGGAACCGGTTTTCCTGGCCGGGACAGTGCCATGATCTCGCGCGCCTGGGCCGGCGTGGCGGGCTCCATGTCGAGTTCGCGGATCACGCGCACGATGCGCTCCGTCAGCTGCAGGTTGGTCGCCAGCTCGCCGTGCCGGTAGTAGAGGTTGTCTTCCAGCCCCACGCGGGCATGGCCGCCGAGCAGAAGTGCGGCAACGTTGGCTTCCAGCTGCGAGGCACCTATGCCGCTGACGCCGAAGATGGCGCCCCGCGGCAGCGTGTCCACCATGGCTTGCAGATTGCGCGGGGAGAACGGCGTCGCATTCTGGAAATTGCGATGCACATTCATGACCAGGTTGATGAAGTAAGGTTCGTCATCGTGGCCTTCCTCTATCAAGGTCGTGGCGTCCTGCAGAATGTGTGAGGCACTGAAGACTTCCCATTCCGGCTTGATCCCCCGGGACTTCATGCCCGCCGCAAGCTCGCGTCCCTTGGACAAGGGTGTGTCCATGAGAATTTCCCGCTCGCCATATGTGATGTTCAGCGTGGTGGCGTCCAACGTACACATTTCAGCGCCCGCATCCATGCCTTTGAGACGCTCGGAAAAATCAATTTCCCACCGCCCACCCGGAAGCGGTCGAATCATGTCGCCGTGCATTCCCCCGCCCGTGGAGTTATTCAAAATGATGTCACAGCCTGCATCGCGAATACGGCTATTGATCTCCCGGTACACTTTCGCGTCGCAGGTCGCGCCATCATCCTCGCGCCGCGCGTGAATTGCCGCAACGCTTGCGCCAGCCCGCCAGCAGCGCACAACATCTGCCGCTATTTCCGCGGGCTGCGTCGGGAGATGTGGATTTTGTGACTTGTATGCCATCCCGCCGGTGGGTGCAATTGTCACGATTACTTTGCGCTTGGTCATGGCTCTGGATGAAATGAAATTGAGTGCCATTATTCAAATCAAGCGCCGACAAAATCAGTCATCGCAATGACAATCACCATAGGGGTTTACACTTTTAACGGATCCCCTTCGACTGACTCAATGACCCATTACCCCCCATCGCAAGCATCGCCCGCCACGTTGGACGACCTGCTGCAGCGTTCTGTCTGGTTTGCCGAGCTGGACTCCGAGGAAAAAGCCCGCGTCCAAGACGAGATGCGCGAAGTCATCGTGCCCACGGGCGCCTACCTTTGCCGCCGCGGCGATGTGCTTTCGCACTGGCAAGGCACCATTGACGGACTGCTCAAGTGGGCGGTGACAGGCGACAGCGGCCGCTCCGTCACGCTGGCGGGTCTGTCCGCGGGCAGCTGGTTCGGCGAAGGGGCGGTGATCAACCGCAAGCCCGTGGGAGCGGACGTGGTTGCCCTGCGGCCCAGTCGCGTGGCGCAGATGCCCATCGAGTGCTTTGAACGGCTGCGCGCGACACAGCGTTCGTTCAACGACTTCCTGGTGCGCCAGCTCAATGAACGCATGTACTGGTTCATCGACGGCTTTGCTGCACAGCATCTGATGGACACCGACAGGCTGGTGGCACGCGCGCTGGTTGGTCTCTTTCACCCATGGCTGCACCCCGGCAGCCAGCTGCATCTGCAAGTCTCCCAGGACGAGATCGCCAACCTCTCCGGACTATCCCGGCAGCGCTGCAATGCGGCGCTGCGCCGCATGGCCAGCGCCGGAATGCTCGAGATCCAGTACGCCAGCATAGAGATCAAGGACCTTGATGGGCTGCGCCACAAGATCGCCAGCGCGATCTGAGCCGGCGCGAAGCCGGGCCCGTCGCGCCCGTCAGATCATCTGCGAGTCGCCATCGACGCCAAGCGCCTGGCCCGAAATGGCGCGTGCCCCGGCGGAAGTGAGAAACACCGCCAGCGCCGCAATGTCGCTGGGACGCACGAATTGCTTCAGTGATTGATTGGCGAGTGCGCCTGCTTCTTCCTGCTCCAGCGAGCGGCCCGTGATTTGCGCCCGCCCGGTCAGCACCTGCTGCAGGCGCGGGCCGTCGACCGCGCCAGGCAGGATGGCGTTGACGCAGATGCCGAACTCGCCAAGCTCTCGCGACAGCGTCTTGGTCAGGCCCAGCAGACCCCATTTCGACGCGCTGTAGGCGCTTCGGTTGGCATACCCGAAGCGTCCGGCCAGCGAAGAGATCACCAGAATGGAGCCCATGGCCGAGGCCTTCAAATGGGGGATGGCGGCCTGTGTCACGAGGAAGGTGCCCGTCAGATTGACGCGCAGCACCTGCTCCCAGTCTTCGGGCTTCAAGTCGGCAACGCTGGCCGTGGCCCCGGCGATTCCCGCATTGTTCACCAGCACGTCCAGGCCGCCCAAAGTGATGGCGGCATGCTCCACCATGCGCAGCACCGCAGCATGATCCGCGACGTCACACACACTGGTGCTGATGCGGGGCTCCTCGTCGCTCAGCTGCTTGAGCCCTGCCAGGTCCACATCACAGACATGGACTGTTGCGCCTGCGCTGGCCAGCGCCTTGGCGATGGACCTGCCTATGCCGCCAGCGCCCGCGGTCACCAGCACGCGCATGCCTTCGTGTGTAGTCATCAAAACAAACCTTCCAGGAAATGTGGGCGGTCGAATGCAAGCGGCGCGGCGCGGCTGTTCACGCCCCATGTCTGCTGCTGCGCGGGATCGACCTGAAGCGCCCGATTGTTTGGCAACGCCGGCGCCGATTCAGTCATCGCAAAGACAATCCAGCTAGGTGTTTGCACGCCCTTCGAAGACGCCGCCAAAGCCGGGCCGGGCCAGGCCAGGCCGGCCAGATCCTCAGGACAGCTTTTTCCAGTTCCGTCCGTCCACCGTGCGATAGGTTCCGCCCGTGGCGCAACATCCGCCGGCGCCCACCGCCATGCGGCCCAGCGTCACCGTCAGGGCGCCGGCCTGGTACACCATGGACTGGCGCTGGCACACGGTCCAGAAAGGGTAGAAATTGGGCGTCAGAACGCTTTCCCAGTGGATCTGGCCGGCGCCGCGGCTTTCAACGCGGTAGACCTCGCAATCGTGTAGCAGCAGGAAAACCGGCTCGCCGCCCAGCTCGCCTTGAAAGACATGTTCCGCCGGCGCCGCGCGCGTGGCGACGGCCTCCTTGCTCATCATAGGATCGAGCGGCCGCTCGCAGCCTGTCAGGCTGGCCAAGGCCGCCAGCAGCAGGGTGGGCAATAGTTTGGCGGTCATGGCAGCC
>JBBKVU010000198.1:0-3966 GCA_037968595.1 Comamonas sp. | reverse complement strand
CCGGCCACATTCCCGGCGCGCTCAACCGCCCGTTCAGCGAGAACCTGGGCGCCGACGGCCGCTTCAAGCCGCGCGAGCTACTGCGCGCCGAGTTCCAGCAGCTGCTGGGCGAGCACGCGCCCGAAAGCGTGGTGCACCAATGCGGCAGCGGTGTCAGCGCCCTGCCCAACCTGCTGGCCATGGAAGTCGCGGGACTGGGGCAGACCGCGCTGTTTGCGGGCAGCTGGAGCGAATGGTGCGCCGATGCCAGCCGCCCGGTGGCGCGCGGCTGATGTGACAGATTCGTGCAGAGTTCGAAAAAACCACACCTGCAGCAAATAATTTCGAACCAGATGGCAGGCGCCAAGCCCGGCGGCTGCCCCTGAGACCAAGGTCAACAGCAGGAAGGGCAAGAAGCGCAACGCCCATTTGCCAACAGTGCTTGTAGGAATTTGCCTTACAAGCCCCCCGGCCTAACCAGACACGACGCACCTCCCTCACCCGACTTAATTATTGTTTGACCCTGTTTAACAATCCATTTCAACAGATCGCGACACCAGACACCTGCGGTTTTTGTGCTCTGTTCTCGCTCTGATGCTTTTGAAAAGGATTGATCCATGACTAACGAACAACTGCTTGCCGAAATCCGTGAAGCCAACCTCACCTACCTGATGCTGGCCCAAACCATGATTCGCCAGGACAAGGCCGAAGCCGTGTTCCGTCTGGGTCTGAACGAAGAGGCCGCAGACATCCTGACCGCGCTTTCGTCGGCCCAGGTGCTCAAGCTCGCTTCGCGCAACACCTTGCTGTGCAGCTTCCGCGTCGACGACGAACTGGTCTGGAGTCTGCTGACCAACCACTCGTCCAACAAGATCGGCAACGATGCGACGAACACGCTGCACGCCAACATCCTGATGGCCAGCCGCGTTTCCGAAGTGCTCTGAGCACCTTATCGCCTCACCTCTTCGCGAAAGACCTGCCCCATGTCAGCCCCCACCAAAAGCGTTCTCAACGAATCCAAGCAGATCGAACGCGCTGCAATGCTCATCCAGATGGGCGCGCGCATGCAAGTGCTGGAGTCGGAGACCACGCTGTCCTATGAGCGCCTGATCCGCCTGTACAAGGAAATCGCCGGCAAGTCGCCGTCCAAGGGTCAGCTGCCGTTCTCGACCGACTGGTTTCTGACCTGGCAGGAAAACATCCACAGCTCGCTGTTTCTCAACATCTACCAATACCTGTCCAAGGCCGTGACCCTGGATACGGCGGAGCAGCTGACCAAGGCTTATCGCCTGTACACCGAACAGATCGAGACCGCAGGCCTCGAAGCCCTGCTGTCGTTCACGCGCGCCTGGCGCCTGGTGAAGTTCGTCGACGCCAACATGCTCACGCGCACCGCCTGCTCCAGCTGCAAGGGCCAGTTCGTGACCGAGCCCTACGAGAACGCGCGCCACTACCAGTGCGGCCTGTGCAATCCGCCCGCACGTGCCGGCAAGAGCAAGAACGCCGGCGCGCTGATGCTTCACTGATCTTTCCAGCGCTTTCCTTCAACGCCCCGATGGCCTGGCCTCGGGGCGTTTTGCGTTGGGGCCCAGAGGAGAACCGGTTTGGAGGACAGGCCCGCCTGAAGACCCTGCCAGCCAGCGCGCGCAACGCCACAAAAATTCACCAGACACACAGATTTCTTTACACGGAAACAATAATATAAATACAAATTGTTATCATTAGCAATTAATTAAGAGAGGGGTTTCCAATGGTTCGAGTTTCAATGCGTGGTCCGCTGCCGCTGGCCGTATCTCTGGCCTGTGCTGCCATGGCGACGCTGCCCGCGCAGGCACAGACGACGGATACGCCGGCAGTACTGTCCAATGTGGTGGTTACGGCGTCGGGCACGGCCGTAGATATACGCGAGGCACCGGCGAGCATCAGCGTCATCACGCGCGAAGACATAGAGCGCAAGCCGGTGACCAGCATCGGTGAACTGCTGTCCACGGTACCGGGCGTGACCGGCGGGCTGTCGGGCACCGGCGCGCAGTCGAAGATCCGCTTGCGCGGCCTGCCCGAGAAATACACGCTGATCCTGGTCGACGGCAAGCGCCAGGGCAACTCCGCCGCGGTCAATTACCGCGACGACCTGGGCCAGCAGGATCTGGACTGGATATCGCCCGAGATGATAGAGCGCATCGAAGTCGTGCGCGGCCCCATGTCCTCGCTGTACGGCTCGGACGCCATGGGCGGCGTGATCAACATCATCACGCGCAAGATCGCCAAAAAATGGTCAGGCTCGAGCACCCTCAACTACAGTCAGCCGTCGGACAGCGAGCGCGGCGACACGCGCCAGCTGGGCTTCAACATCAGCGGCCCGCTGTCCGACAAGTTCGGGCTGCGCCTGGGCGGCAACTACACCGAACGCGCCTCGGACGAAGGCAACGGCGGCTTCCCCGGCGCCTACCAGTCCACGGCCGGCCAGCGCAAGCAGAACTTCAACGCCCTGCTGAACTGGCAGCTCACGCCCGACCAGACCATAGGCGTTGAAGCCGGCCAGGGCACGCAGCGCGCCACCGGCTCCAACCGGCGCCTGGCCAACGGCAACCAGGCCATAGCGCAATGGGGCCTGAGCAATTTGGAGCACAGCAACTTCGGCGTGAGCCACGAGGGCCGCTGGGGCGATGTGCGCTCCAGGCTGAACCTGGTGCACAACAAATACGAAGACAAGAACGACACCATAGGCAACCACTCCAGCGAGACCGCGCTGGACGGCCGCGTGGACCTGCCGCTCAAGCTCTTTGGCCTGGACCAGGCGCTGACCCTGGGCGGCCAGTGGAAGCGCGAACAACTCGACAACCGCGACACCATCGGCCTGGCGCCCATCGACTACGCGGGCAACCCGGTCACCAGCTCCGCGCTCAGCGCCAGCACCTGGGCGCTGTTCGGCGAAGACCAGATCTTCCTGCGCGAAGACCTGGCATTGACGCTGGGCCTGCGCATGGACCACCATCAAAAGTACGGCAACAACTGGAGCCCGCGCGCCTACCTGGTCTACCACCCGCAGCCCGAATGGACCGTGCGTGGCGGCGTCTCGCGCGGCTTTCGCGCGCCGGGCCTGAAGGAAAACTCGCCCAGCGCCGCGACCCAGTCGGGCGGCAACGGCTGCCGCAGCCTGGCCGGCATGGGCTGGACCAGCAGCAGCATCAACGGCGACGGCACGCGCGGCTGCTACATGGTGGGCAACCCCAACCTGCAGCCCGAGACCAGCACCAACTTCGAGCTGGGCACGAGCTGGGACCGCAACGGCTGGTCGCTGGGCACCACCTACTTCCACACCAACTTCAAGAACAAGATCGACTACCAGCCGCTGGGCCTGTACAACGGCTACTGGTGGACGCACATGGCCAACGTCCAGAGCGCGCGCACGCGCGGCCTGGAAGGCAGCTTCAACGTGCCGCTGGCCAAGAATATCGAGTGGAACACCAACGTCACCAAGATGCTGGAGTCCAAGAACCTGACCACCGGCGCTTCCTTGCTCGCGGTGCCCAAGCTCACGGTGTATTCGTCGCTTCAATGGCGGCTGCAGGCCGCGTGGACGGCGGCCCTGAGCCTGCGCCACACCGGCAAGGAACTGGTGACCACCGGCACGGCCACCAGCTTCGCCAAGGCCTATACGACGTTCGACCTTTCGACCAACTACCACCTGAACGACACGCTGACGCTGCGCGCCGGCGTGGTGAACGTCAGCGACAAGCAGACGCGTGACCTGGGCAGCAACTACGACAACGGTGGCCGCACCTACTTCGTCGGACTGACCGCGCGCTTCTAACGCGCCCTGCCTCCCGGCCTGGCACGGGAGGCTTGTGCAATACCGCTACTGCGGCTCGGCCTGCAGCTGCGCGCAGGCCGCGCGCAGCGGCTCGAGCTGCTGGCAGACCAGCACCAGGGGACTGAACGGGTCGGCCAGGGTGTCGCTTTGCTGCTCGAGCTGCAGCGCCAGCG
>JBBKVU010000197.1:0-5632 GCA_037968595.1 Comamonas sp. | reverse complement strand
GGGCGCCCCTGCGGGGCGCAAGGCGCTGCTGGTGCGCTCGGCCCTGCTGCTGGCCATGGTGCTGCCCATCGTGCTGCTGGCGCATTATCTGGCCATAGTCACCGATTACGGCATCGCGGCGGCAGGCGCGCCCGCGGCCATCGGCGGGGTGCTGATTGCCATCATCGTCTTCACGCCGGAATCGATCACCGCCGTGCGCGCCGCGATGAACAATGAAATGCAGCGCGCGATCAATCTGTGCCTGGGTGCCTTTGTGTCCACGGTGGGCTTGACCGTGCCGGCGGTGCTGGTCATAGGCCTGCTCACGGGCAAGCCCGTGGTGATGGGCATCTCCGCAGCGGAAACGCTGCTGTTTGCGGTGACGCTGGTGCTGGGTCTGCTGAGCTTCAACGGCCAGCGCACCTCGCCGGTGCAGGGCTGGATGCATCTGATGCTTTTCGGCGTATTCGCGATGCTGCTTTTCCAGCCCTGAAGCACCAAGGTAGGGCAATCATTGTTCAACAATGATTGTCAGATCCTAGTACAAGTACCTATGGATTGCAGTGCATGGTGGCCTGGATTGCCACTAACATCGACCTCCTTGGCCCGGTTCTTGCAATCGGCATTGCCGTCACTTATTACTGATCACCATGCTTGCATCTTCTTTTTCCCGGCGCGCCCTTCTGGCGGCGGCTGCCGCGGTGGCCGTCACTCCGCTGTGGGCCCAGTCCTCTTATCCCACCAAGCCGATTCGTCTGGTGATTGGCTATGCGCCGGGTGGCTCGGTCGACATGGTCGGGCGGGTGATTGCCGACATCCTCACCAAGCACCTCGATGCGACCGTGGTGGTGGAGAACCAGGCCGGCGCCGCCGGCGTGGTCGCGGCCCAGCGCGTCGTCAGCAGCAAGCCCGACGGCTACACGCTGCTGGCCGGCTCCAGCAATGAACTGGCGGGCACCAAGGCGGTCAACACCGCGCAGAAATACGATCCCTCCAAGGATCTGACGCCCATAGGCCTGGCCGCGCTGGCGCCCAACATGTGGGTGGCGGGCGCGCATGTGCCGGTGAAGAACCTCGACGAGTTCGTGGCCCTGGTCAAGAAGAATCCCGGCAAGTACAGCTACGGCAGCCCGGGAATCGGCTCGACACCGCATTTCTCGGCCGAGTTGATCAAGAAGCTCGCCGGCCTGTACATCACCCATGTGCCTTACCGCGGCTCGGCGACGATGACCACCGACCTGGGCGGGGGCAATGTCGATTTCGCCATCATTTCGCCGCTTGCGGCCGGTCCGTTCCTGCAGAACGGCCGCATGAAGGCCCTGGGCGTGACCACGGCCAACCGCCTGCCCGGGTTCAAGGACGTGCCCGCGCTGGGCGAGCACCCCGCGCTCAAGGGCTATTCGCTGGCCGGCTGGTTCGCGTTTGCCGCGCCCAAGGACCTGCCGCCCGAAATCCTCGCCAAGCTGCAGACCGCGCTGCGCGCCGGCCTGGCCGACCCGGTGATTCGCCAGCGCCTCGAGGCTTCGGGCGCGATCCCGGCCAAGGGCGACGAGAACCTGGCGCAGCTGATCCGCACCGACATGGACAAGTACGCGGATCTGGCGGCCTACGCCAAGATCGTGGAATAGGCCTGCCAGAAGCTGCGCGCCGGCCAGGGCCAGCCGGCGCTCAGAACTGGTAGTTCGCGCTGACCAGGAAGCTGCGCGGCGCGCCGGGCATGGCGCTGGAGCGCCAGTATTCCTTGTCCAGCAGATTCGATACCGCCAGGGTCACGGTCCAGGGAGCCGCGCGCCAGCCAATCAGTGCGTCCCAGCGGGTATAGCCCGGAACGACGGCCGTGTTGGCGGCATTGGTGTAGCGCTCGCTGGTATGCGTCACGCCCAGCTCGCCATACCAGGCGCCAGCCGGCGCATAGCGCACAAACAGGCTGCCGTTGCGCCTGGCGGTATTGGGCAGGAACTTGCCCACGTTGGCCGGCGCGCTCACGTCGCTGGCGACCTTGGCATTCATCATGCCCACGCCGCCGCGCACATACCATGACGGCGCGACCCGGCCGGAAGCGCTGAACTCGATGCCGCGCGAACGCTCCTTGCCGCGTACCGCGAAAAGGTAGGGGTCGAGGTCGGGCTCGGGCCGGTAGCGGATGTTGTAGTGCTCGAGCTCATAGGCCGCAAGCTGGGTCGACAGCTTGCCGTCGAGCCAGTCGCTCTTGATGCCGACTTCGAACTGGCGCGAAAGCTGGGGTTCTTCGTCCAGCACCGCCGTGGCGGCGGTCTCGACGCTGAGCGTGCCGCGGCCGCCGTAGGGCGAGAAGCTCTTGTTCCACGAGCTGTAGATGCTGTGCTCGCGCAGCGGCTGCCAGACCACGCCCACGCGCGGGCTCACGGTGTTGTCGCCGGTGTCGCGCTGCAAGCCATTGATGCGGTTGCTGCTCTCGAACGTGTAGTTGTCGTAGCGCGCGCCCAGCAGCACTTTCCACTGCGGCGCGAGATCGATCATGTCCTGCACGTAAAACGCATGGCCCTTGCCCACATGCAAGTTGTGCTGCGTGGGTGCGCCCTGCGCCGGTCGCTGGGCATTGAGCACCGGGTTGAACGGGTCGACAAAGCCATTGCTGGCGCTGGTGGAGAAAAGTCGCGGCGCGCGCTCTTCCTCGGTGTAGTCCGCGCCCAGCAGCAGCTCGTGGCGCATGCCGGCGATGTCGAAGCGGCCCGTCAGGTCCAGCGTGTTGGAGGTTGTCTTGTTCTCGGTCTGCTGCCAGGCATAGCTCTGGCGCACCTGGCCGCGGTGGCTGCAGCTGGCGCCCGTCGAAGTGCGGCCCTGGGCGTTGCAGTAGGTGCCCAGGTAGTAATGGTCGAAATCCTGCGCGGCCTCGCGCCGGCTCGCCACCCAGCGCAGGCTCCAGGCGGGATTGAAGTCATAGCTCAGATCGGAGCGCAGCACGCGCAGCCGGTCTTCCACATAGTCGCCGGGCTGGGCAAAGCCCTGGCGTATCGATACGCCCGTTGGCATCTGGTCATATGCGGGGCTGCGGTCGGGCACGCGCCAGACGTTGTCATAGGTGTATTGGCCGATCCAGCGCAGGCCCTTGCGGTTGTCCACCAGGATGCTGGGCGAGATCATCTGGTTCTTGTTGCGTATGCCGCTGCGAAAGCTGTGCGCCTGCTCGCGGTCGGCCGTCAGGCGCACGGCGACATTGGGGTTGATCACCCGGTTGATGTCTATGGTGCCGCCGACGTTGTCCCAGGAGCCGCCGCGCAGTGTGACGCTGCTTTTTGCGTCGAAACGCGCCTGCTTGCTCACCAGGTTGACGACACCGCCGCCGGCGCTGCGGCCGTAGAGCACCGAGGCCGGGCCCTTGAGGATCTCGATGCGCTCGACGTTGGCGGTGCTGCGGCGCACCTGGCCGCTTTCGCGCACGCCGTCGCGGTAGATGTCGCCGGCATCGGCCTGGAAGCCGCGGATCATCACGCCCTCGCCGCGCATGTCGTAGCTGGTGTTCACGCCGGGAACGCCGTCCAGCATGGTGGCCAGGTCGTTGATGCCGTAGCTCTTGTACTTGTTGACTTCCAGCGTGTCTATGGTCTGCGGAATGTCCCGCGGCGCCATATAGGTCTTGGTGGCCGTGGTCACGCCTTCGGGGCGCACGTCATCCGGGTCGTACTGGCTGGAGTTGACCTGGACGGTAGGCAGGGACTGCGCAGCGCCTGACTCCTCCTGCTGCTGCGCGCCTGCGGCCGCACAGGCCAGTCCCGCCAACGCGGCCATGGCGCGCAGGCGCACGGGACGCGCTGCCCGCGTTCCCTCATTCTTGTTCGTCATCAATCTATCCGCCCAAAGGTGTAGAGCCGCTCATGTAAAGGGCACATGTCTGAAAGCATCGAATTGTAATGACAATGAGAGGTATTCGCATTCAAATATGGCCGAAACGATGTATCGATACCACGCTCGATTCGGCGCTTGGGAGCATGGCGCTCGGCTGCGCAGCCAAAGCCTCCGCGGCGGCCGGCCAACAAAAAATCCCCGGCGCGAGCGCTCGGGGCTTGGGGTGGGCGGCAATGCGGGGCATTGTCGCGCTTACGCGGCGCAGGCCTTGCTTGGGCAGCGCGTAGGCGATCACATGGTCGCCGCGGTCGGGCGAGTTGCTTGCGCCGCCGGCCGAGATCAGCACGAACTGCTGGCCCGTCACAGGCGATTTGTGGCTGATGGGCGTGCCCTGGCTGCCCACGGGCAGGCGGGCTTTCCAGACTTCCGTGCCGGTGCCGGTTTCATAGGCCCGCAGGAAGCAGTCCTGCGTCGCGGCGATGAACACCAGGCTGCCCTGGGTGTAGTTGCTACCACCTACGTCCAGCGCATGCCGGGGCTGATTTTTAGCGGCTAAAACGGCGCTGGGGCAGTCTGCTCGAGGGTATTCTCGGATGTCGTGGGTTGCGAGAGCAGGCCTTGCCTCACGACAATGGCGGGATTGATCTGGACCTTTGGCGGAACCCATGCGACTCTTATTGGCGGAAGACGAATCGGCGCTGGCCGACTGGCTGGTGCGCGCGCTGGAGCAAAGCGGCTTTGTGGTGGACTGGGTGGCCGACGGCCGGCTGGTGCGCCGCGCGCTGCGCGCTGCGCACTACGACGCCTTGATTCTCGATCTGGGCCTGCCCGGACTTGCGGGCGAGGAGGTGCTGCTGAGCCTGCGCGAGGAAGACAATCCGCTGCCCATACTGATCCTCACCGCGCGCGATACGCTGGCCCAGCGCGTGGCGACGCTCAAGGCAGGTGCCGACGATTTCCTCGCCAAGCCGTTTGAAGTCGAGGAGCTCGAAGCGCGTCTGCAGGCGCTGATACGCCGTTCCAAGGGGCGCGAAGTCACGCGCTTTGGCTGTGGCCAGCTGACCTATGACGCGCTCACGCGGCGTTTCACGCTGGGCCACGAAGCTTTCACCTTGACCGCGCGCGAACATGCGCTGCTGCGCACGCTGATCCAGGCCGCCGGCGCGCCGCTGGGCCGGCGCGAGCTGCTTGATCGGGTGTTTGCCGGCGACAGCGAGGTTTCGCCCGAAGCCGTCGAAGTGCTGATACACCGGCTGCGCAAGCGGCTGGCGGGCACGGGCACGCAGATTGCCACGCTGCGCGGCCTGGGCTATGTGCTGGAAGCCGCGGCGTGAACCTGGCCGCCTTGCACCGCGTGAGCCTGCGGCGCATGCTGATCGCGCTGCTGCTCGCCGGTGTGATGGTGGGCAGCCTGGTGCAGGTCTGGCTGACCTGGCATACGGCGCGCTCGGCGGTGAACGCGGCCTTCGATCGCTCGCTGTTTGGCGCGGTGAAGGCCATAGACGCCAATGTCTCCACCGAAAGCGGCGGGCTGGCGGTGGAATTGCCTTATGTGCTGTTCGAGTTCTTCGAGCTCACGGCCAACGGGCCGGTGTATTACCGGGTCGCGACGCAGGATGGCCTGGTGGAGATCGGCAGCCCCGATCTGCCCCTGCCGGCGCAGCCGCTGCGCGAGCGCCAGCCGCATTTCGAGACCGTGGAGTACGCGGGCGAGCAGATGCGCATCGCGAGCTACCAGCGTCTGCTGCCGCAGGCCATAGGCGCCAGCACCGACACGCGCCTGGTGATCCAGGTCGCCGAGCCGTTTGCCTCGCGCGACCAGTTCAGC
>JBBKVU010000196.1:0-2859 GCA_037968595.1 Comamonas sp. | reverse complement strand
CGACGCGCGGCAGCACCGCGCCCAGCCTGGCCGTTGCCGGTGCCCATCAGCACATGCAGCGCCTGGCGCGCTGGCTGCACCAGCAGGCCAAGCATATCGATGACATCACCGTGACGCTGGACTCGCACCAGCGTTTCGACATTGCCCATCCGGTGTTCTGGCAACAGGCCGATGGTCAGGCCGTGCCGGTCTTCACCGCCATCTCCGCGGCCCAGGTTCGCGCCGGCGAATTCACGCCGCGTGCGCCCGCACATCTGCCGCGCACGCTGGCGTATCTCGATGCGCTTGAAAGCCAGGGCCGGCATACGCTGGTTGTCTGGCCGGTGCATTGCGAAGTCGGCAGCTGGGGCCATGGCCTGCATGCCGATCTGCTGGATGCCTGCGGCGCCTGGCAGACGCAGCGCCAGCGCGCGGTGTGCAACGTGTTCAAGGGCCTCAACCCCTGGACCGAGCACTACAGCGCGCTGATGGCCGAAGTCGTTGACCCGGCGGATCCGGCGACGGCGCTCAACACCGCCCTGCTCGCGCGCCTGGCCCGCGCCGACCTGCTGGTCATCGCGGGCGAAGCCAGCAGCCACTGCGTGCGCGCGACGGTCGAACACCTGGTCGAGTATCTGCCCGCGGGCCATGCGCAGCCTGCTGCTGCTGACCGACTGCATGGGCCCGGTGGCCGGCTTCGAAGCCGCCGAACAGGATTTCTTCTCCGCCATGCGCGCCCGGGGCGTGCAGTTCGCCACCAGCGACACCCTGACACTTTCCGCCTGAACGCCGCAACCGCCACCATGCCGCCCATCATCTCCAGCCTGCTCGACACCGACCTCTACAAGTTCACCATGTGGCAGGCGATGCTGCACCGCCATCCGCAGACCCAGGCGCGCTATGAATTCGTCTGCCGCAACACGCCCGAGTACCCGCTGAGCGAGCTGCTGCCCGAAGTCGAGCGCGAACTCGATGCGCTGTGCGCGCTGTCGTTTGCCAAGGACGAGCTGGACTACCTGGGCTCGTTGCGCTTCATCAAGAGCGACTTCATCGACTTCCTGCGCATCTTCCGCTTCCAGCGCGCCTTCATCGAAGCGCGCGCCGAAGGCGAGACCCTGCAGATCGTCGCCCACGGCCCGCAGGTGCATGTGATGGGCTTCGAGATCTATGTGCTGGCCATCGTCAACGAGCTGTACTTCCGCCGCTTCGACGCCGCCGCCGCGCTGCAGGAAGGCCGCGTGCGCCTGGCGCAGAAAGTCGCCCAGCTGCAGGCCCTGGCCAACACCGCCCAGCGCCGCCACCCGTTCGAGATGTTCGACTTCGGCGTGCGCCGGCGCTTCTCGGGTGCCTGGCAGCGCGAAGTCGTTGAACGCTTCGCGACCGAGACGCCGCAATGGTTCAAGGGCACGTCCAACGTGCTGCTGGCGCGCGACCTGCAGATCGTGCCCATAGGCACCATGGCCCATGAATACATGCAGAGCTACCAGGCGCTGGGCGTGCGCCTGCGCGACTTCCAGAACGCCGCGCTTGAGGACTGGGTGCAGGAATACCGCGGCGACCTGGGCATTGCTCTCACCGACACCGTGGGCATGGACGCCTTCCTGCACGACTTCGACCTGTATTTCGCCAAGCTGTTTGACGGCCTGCGCCACGACTCGGGCGACCCGTTTGCCTGGGGTGAGAAGGCGCTGGCCCACTACCTGCGCCTGCGCATCGACACCCACAGCAAGCGCCTGGTGTTCTCCGACGGGCTGAACCTCGACAGCGCGCTGCAGCTGTACCACCGCTTTGCCGACCGCATCCAGCTGGGCTTCGGCATAGGCACGCGCCTGTCCAACGACATGGGCCTGACGCCGCTGAACATCGTGATGAAGCTGACGCATGCCAACGGCCAGCCCGTGGCCAAGATTTCGGACAGCCCGGGCAAGACGCTGTGCACCGACGAGACCTATCTCGCCTATCTGCGCCAGGTCTTCGACATTCCCGACCCTCAACCCCTGCTCCCCTGATTCCCAAGGACACCTCCATGCTGCGCATCACCCTGGCCCAACTCAACTACACCGTGGGTGACATAGGCGGCAATGTCGAGCGCATGCGCGCGGCCGCGCGCCAGGCCCAGGCCGAGCAGGCCGACATGGTGGTCTTCAGCGAACTCTCGCTCAGCGGTTACTACCCCAGCGACCTGCTGGACGAGCCGACTTTCATGCAGCGCGTGCAGGACGGCCTGGAAGCCCTGCGCAGCGCTTCGGCCGAATACCCCGATCTGCACTGGGTGGTCGGGGCGCCGACGCGCGCCGCCGGCCCGGGCAAGCCGCTGCACAACAGCCTGCTGGTGCTCCAGGGCGGCAAGCTGCGCCTGCAGTACGACAAGCAGCTGCTGCCCACCTACAACATCTTTGACGAACGCCGGCATTTCGAGCCCGGTCCCGATGTGGCCAAGGTGCTGCGCATAGGCCAGATGCAGGTCGGCTTCCTGATCTGCGAGGACGGCTGGAACGACAGCGGCGCCGACTACGCGACCAATCCTTTCCGGCGCATGGCCGATGCCGCGCCCGACCTGGTAGTCAGCATCAACGCCAGCCCCAGCCATCTGGGCAAGCGCGAGCAGCGCCACCAGGTCTTCAGCGCCGCGGCCAGCCGCCATGCGCTGCCGCTGCTCTACGTCAACCAGATCGGCGGCCAGGACCAGATCGTGTTTGACGGTGCGTCTTTCGCGGTCGAGCCCGAGCGTGGCGTGGTGCTGGAAGCGCCGCGCTTTCGCGAAAGCGTGAACACGCTGGTCTTTGAAAACGGCCGTTTCGGCCGCGCCGATGGCGCCGCGCTGCCGGCCGTGCCGGCCCAAGGCCTGCCGACGATGGAGTTCTACCGCCAGCAGATCGT
>JBBKVU010000195.1:0-7260 GCA_037968595.1 Comamonas sp. | reverse complement strand
GTCGCGTCTTCCTTGACTTCGCCCGCGGCATTGCCGCTGATCGTCGGCGTGTCATTGCTGCCTTCGATGGTGATCACCACGCTGGCCTTGGTGCCGTCGGCCGTGAACACTTCACGGGTCTCGGTCAGGGTCTTGCCCACGCCCAGAGCCTGAACTGCCGGGTCGGCGTTGTTCAACTGGTAGCTCCAGTTGCCGTCGGCATCCACGCTGAAGCTGCCGTATTTGCCCGGCACATCGGTCTGCACCACGAACACCGCCTGACCCGCATCGGGGTCCGTCACATCGAGCTTGCCGCCCGTGGACAGCGTCACATCCTCCTTGACCGAGCCGGCGTCGTCACCCGGAATGCCTGGAACCACGACGCCGCCGTCATCGGTGCCGTTGATGGTGATCGTGACGTCCTTGAAATCGACTCCACCCTTGCCGTCGCTGACCTGCACCTGGTAGGTCTCGGTGCGCGTTTCGCCGGTGTTCAGCGACTGGGCCGCGGCATTGTCGAGCTGGTAGGTCCACTTGCCGCTGGCGTTGACGCTGAAGCTGCCGTAGGTGCCGGTGGCGCTGCCGACGACGCTGTAGGTATGGGTGTCGCGGGTGTCCACATCGCTGGTGGTCAGCTGGCCCACGGCCGTCTGGGTGCCGTCTTCGGTCACGGTGCCGGCCAGGGCGCCCGACAGCACGGGACTGTCGTTCGTGCCGTTGATGGTGATGACCACGCTGCCCGTGGTTCCGTCAGCGGTCGTGACCGTGAAGGTTTCGGTGCGCGTCTCGCCCGCGCCCAGGGCTTGCACCACGGGGTTGCCGTTGTTCAGCGCAAAGTTCCAGTTGCCGCTGGCATCGATGCTGAAGCTGCCGTAGCGCCCGGCCTGGGAGGTCACGGGCACGAACACCGCCTGGCCCTCATCGGGATCGGTCACATCGAGCTTGCCGCTCGCGGCCAGCGTCACATCTTCCTGCACCGCGCCGCGGTCCGCGCCAGGAGCGGACGGCGTGATGATTGCAGCTTCGTCCGTACCATTGATGGTGATCGTGATGGTCTGGGTGTCCACACCGCCCTTGCCATCGCTGACCTGCACCTGGTAGGTCTCGGTGCGCGTTTCACCGGCCCTCAGCGGCTGGGCGGCGTCGTTGTCGAGCTGGTAGGTCCACTTGCCGTTGGCGTCCACGCTGAAGCTGCCATAGGTGCCGGTGGCGCTGCCGATCACAGCATAGGTATGCGTATCCTTGGCATCCACGTCGGTGGTGATCAGCTGGCCTATGGCCGTCTGCACGCCGTCTTCGGTCACGGTGCCCGTGAGCACGCCCGACAGTTCGGGCAGGTCGTTGGTGCCAACGATGGTGACGACCACGCTGCCCTTGGTGCCGTCAGCGGTCGTGACCGTGAAGGTCTCGGTCAGCGTCTCGCCGGCGCCCAGGGCCTGCACCTTGTCGCCGCCGTTGTTCAGCGCAAAGGTCCAGTTGCCATTGGCATCGACGCTGAAGCTGCCGTACTCGCCGGGCGCATTGGTCTGCGGCACGAACACCGCCTGACCCGCATCGGGGTCGGTCACATCGAGCTTGCCGCTGGTGGTCAGCGTCACGTCTTCCTGCACCCGCCCCTGGTCGGAGCCGGGCGTCGCGGCCGTGATGATGGCGCCATCGTCGGCGCCCTCGATGGTGATGGTGATGGTCTGCGTCGCCGTGCCGCCCTGGCCGTCGCTGACGGTGACCGTGATGGTGTCGGTCAGCTGCTGGCCCGTGACGAGTCCCTGGACCGCAGGATTGTCCGTGCCAGGCACATAGGTCCACTTGCCGGTCTGGTCCACGGTGAAGCTGCCGTACTGGCCCTGGCCGCCGTTGCCCACGGTCCAGGTATGCGTATCGCCGACATCGACATCCGCGACCACCAGCTGGCCGGTCACTGCCGTGCTCTGGTCTTCCTGCACCGACACGCCGGCATCGCCCGAAAGCGTGGGCGCGTCGTTGGTGCCGGTGATGGTGATGGTCAAGGTGCTGGTCGAGCTGGCGCCGTTCCTGTCGACCAGTTCATAGGTGAAGGTTTCGGTGCGGGTCTCGCCCGCGGCCAGCGCCTGCACAGCAGCCAGGCTGTTGTCGAGCTGGTAGGTGTAGGTGCCGTCGGCACTGAGCACCACCTGGCCGAACTGGCCTTGACCGCCACCGATCAGGCTCACACGGTGCTGTGCCAGGGGTCCATCGCCCAGCGAGTCATTCGCCAGCAGATTGCCGGTCAGCGGCTGGGCTGCGTCCTCGAGCACCGCGCCCGTGTCGGCATTCGACTCGGGCGTAGCCGGTACCACCGCGCCGCCATTGAGCAACTGCAGATCGTCGGCGCCGGCGCCGCCGCGGGCAAAGCCGATGTCCAGCGGAGCGGTGGCTTCCACGATGCGCGCCAGGCGCACAAAGGTGCTGCCACCTTCACTGCCACCGCTGAGCGTGGCGGCCGTGGGGTCCAGCGTATCGAACGGATCCTGGCCGGCGTTGATGGCCGCGATGATCTGGTCGATCTCCGTCACCGGCGGCGCGGCAATCGCGGCTTCCTGGGGCTGGGGCGGGCTCACCAGATCGGCGGTCAGCAGCACTTCCTGGTTCTCGCCCACGATCAACGGCGGCTGGCCGTCGGCCTGCAGCTGCACCGAGCCGCCCGACGAAGTCACGATCACTGCATCCGCGGCAATGCGCATGCCTTCACGGAGGGCGGTCAGACTGCCATCGGAGTTACGAATCCAAGCTTGGCCGGTGAGTTGGGTGACGAGAACGGTTTGCGCTGCCATGATGATCTGAGACTCCAGTCGGTGGAGAGGAAGCGCCTGACGGCCCTCCTCCGATATTTCTAACGAGATAGTAGGAGAGCGCCGGCAAAACGGCTATTGGCGTCGCGGCCAATCGGACCATGTTCCGCGCAGCGCAGGGGCGTAAAAAAACCCAAGTCCCGCCGTGACGGGGCTTGGGTCTGCCGGGCGAAAGCCGAGCACTCAGGCCGGCTGCTTGCGCCCTATGCCGTGGACCTTGAGCGCGAGCATCAGGCGGTCTTCGACCTGCAGCTTTTCAAAGATGGCCGACAGGTGGGCGCGCACGGTGCGCTCACCTATCGACATGCGCTCGGCAATTTCCGCATTGCTTTCGCCCAGCGAGGCATAACGGGCCACTTCCTGCTCGCGTGGCGACAGGGCCTGGGCCCAGTGGTTCTCGGGTTCGGGCAGGCGCGCATCGACATCGCGCAGCAGGCGTTGCAGCAGCGAGCGGCCCAGCCAGATGTTGCCATCGGACAGGCTTTGCAGCATCTGCGCCAGCGCGGGTGCGCTCGACTGCGCATGGCCGTAGCCGCTGGCGCCCTTGGCCAGCAACTGGCGCCCCTCTTCGTCGCCGGGTCGATTGCTCAGCACCAGCACCTGCATTCCGTGCAGCAGCTGGCTCCACTGCGCGTCATTGCTTGCCGGCAGCTGGGGCAGCGCGGCATCGAGCACCACCAGGCTGCGGCCTTGCTGTTTCCAGCGCTGCAGATCGCCCAGGCCCTGACCGCGCGCCGGCATCCATTCGGGGCCGGCAATCTGCTGCCACCCCTGCCACAGCGTGGCATCCTGGGTCAGCATCAGCACGGGCATGGCATTCATACGGATTTTTTCTGAAGATGAACTTGGCATGAACTATCGCTCGGTCAACGCATTGGATTTGGTGCGCAGGATGGGCTTGAGCAGATACTGCATCAGCGTGCGCTTGCCGGTGAGGATGTGCACTTCGGCCTGCATGCCGGGAATGATGGGGCGCGAGTTGTCGCCCACATGGGCGCGCTCGGTGCGCACCTTCACCACATAAAAGGAGTTGCCCTTCTCGTCGGTGATGGTGTTGGCGCCGATCTGTTCGACCTTGCCCTGCAGGCCACCATAGATCGCGAAGTCATAGGCGGAGAACTTCACTTCGGCCAGCTGGCCGAAATGCAGGAAACCGATGTCGCGCGGATTGACCTGCACTTCCATCAGCAAGGTGTCGTCCAGCGGCACGATGTCGAGGATGTCCTTGCCAGGCTGCACCACGCCGCCCACGGTGTTGGCCATCAGCGTGTTGACGGTGCCGCGCACCGGCGAGCGCACTTCGGCCAGCTTCACGCGGTCTTCGAGCGCGACCTTGCCCTGCTCGAGCGTTCCCAGCTTGCCGCGGGTTTCCGAGAGTTCGGCGCGCGCCAGATTGCGCGTGTTCATCTCGGCCTCCTGGATCTTGCGTTCGGCTTCCTGGATCGCGGCCTGGATGCGGCCCATCTGCGCGCTGGCGGCACGCGCCTCGCCGCAAAAGCGCGCGACGTCGCGCTGCAGGCGCAGCAGATCGACTTCCGAGACCGCGCCGCTCTTGAGCAGCGGCCGGGTCACGGTCAATTCCTCCGAGGTCAGGCTGCAGCTGGACGACGCCTGGTCGCGGTTGGCCTGGTTTTCACGCAGCTCCTGCTGGCGTTGGCGCAGCTGATCGCGTGCGATGTTCACCGTGGTGTTGAGTTCCTGCGTGCGGCTTTCCCACATGCGGCGCTCCATTTCAACGACCTGCGGCGCCGCGGTCTGCAGCTCCGCGGGAACGCTGAAAGTCTCGCCCGAGGCCAGGGCCTGCAGACGCGCGGCCTTGGCCTGCAGCGACAGCAGCTCCGAGCGGTTCTCGCCCAGCGAGGAGCTGTAGCGCGTCGGGTCGATGCGCAGCAGCACCTGGCCTTTTTCCACATGCTCGCCAGGGCGCACCAGGATCTCCTGCACCACGCCGCCGTCCAGGCTTTGCACCACCTGCACCTGGCGCGACGGCACGACCTTGCCCTGGCCGCGCACCACTTCGTCTATGCGCCCGAAGGCCGCCCAGACCAGCAGCACCAGCACCGACAGCAGCGCCGCCCAGATCAGCAGCCGCGAACCACGCGCCTGCTGCTGGCCCGCGGCCCACTGCGCATCGGCCTTGAGATCGTCGCTCTGGTGCGTGCCCACGGCTTCGCTGCCGTCCAGCATCCAGCTTTCGAGGCGGCGCCAGCGCGCCTGCACCGCCGTCTTCAATCGGCCCGGCTTCTTCTGCGGCTTTGCGTCCTGCATTGGCTTGTTCTCGCTCATGACCGGCCTCCCGTGCCGCCGATGCGGCCCTGCTTCAAGGCTTCGATCACCTGGTCCTTGGGGCCATCGGCCATGATGCGCCCGCCGTCAATCACGATCAGCCGGTCGACCAGCGTCAGCAAGGCCGTGCGGTGCGTGACCAGCAGCATGGTCTTGCCGACCGAGGCTTCCTGCAGCCGGCGCTTGAGCTGGGCTTCGCTCTGGTTGTCCAGATTGCTGCTGGGCTCGTCGAGCAGCAGCATGGGCGGGTCGTTGATCAGCGCCCGGGCCACGGCAATCGACTGGCGCTGGCCGCCGGACAGCGACTCGCCGCGCTCGCCGATGTTCATTGCATAGCCGTTGGGATGCTGGGCCGCGAACTCGTCGACACCGGCAATGCGCGCGGCATGCAGCATTTCGCGCTCGCCCGCATGGGGCGCGCCCACCAGCAGGTTGTACTTGAGGCTGCCGTAGAACAGCATCGGGTCCTGCGGCACATGGCCTATGGCGCGGCGCAGGTCGACGGGGTCGATCTGGCGCGCATCCACGCCGTCGATCAACACCGCGCCGTCGGTGGGCTGGTACAGGCCGAGCACCAGTTTTTCCAGCGTCGTCTTGCCCGAGCCTATGCGCCCGATGATGCCCACGCGCTCGCCGGCCTTGACCGAGAAGCTCACGCCCGCAAGGCTGGCCTGGTCGCTGCCCGGATAGTTGAAGCTGACATTGCGGAACTCGATGGCGCCGCGCAGGTCGGGCCTGGCCACGAACTCGGTTTCTGGCGGATGCTCGATCGGCATCTTCATGTAGTTGTCTATCGAGTGCAGCGAGGTGCGGGCATTGTGGAACTGCATCATCAGTCCCGCGACCTGGCCGAACGGCGCCAGGCAGCGTCCGGCGATCATCGATGCGGCGATGATGCCGCCCATCGACAGCGCCGACTCCTGCACCTGGTACACACCGATGATCACCACCGCCACGCTCACCAGCTGCTGCATGGTCTGCACGAAGTTCACCGCTCCCGAAGAGATGAACTTGATCTTGCCACCCATGTAGGCAAGGTATTGGGTCGAGCCTTCCCACAGCCGCTGCACGCCGCTTTGGGCATTGAGCGTCTTGAGCGCCTCGAGATTGGTCAGCGACTCCACCAGCAGCGCATTGCGCTGCGACGCGGCCTGGAAGGTCTTGAGCGTGAGGCTTTCCATGCGTGCCTGGGCCCAGAACGACACCAGCAAGATCGCGGCAATCGCCACCAGCGGAGGAATCAGCATCCAGGGCGAAATCCACACCAGCGCCAGCAGGAACAGCAGCACGAACGGCAGGTCCACCAGCGTGGTCAGGCTGGCCGAGGCAATGAAATCGCGCACCGATTCAAACGAGCGCAGGTTGGCCGCAAACGAGCCCACGGACGCCGGCCGGCTTTCCATGCGCAGATCGAGCACGCGCTCCATGATCTGCGCCGACAGCTGCACATCGACGCGCTTGCTTGCCGAATCGACAACATAGGCGCGCGCCGTGGTCAGCACGAAATTGAAGATCAGCACCAGCGAGATGCCTATGGCCAGCACCCACAGCGTCTCGACGGCGTTGTTGGGCACTACGCGGTCATAGACGTTCATGCTGAACAGCGGCATGGCCAGCGCAAAGATGTTGATCAGCACCGCGGCCAGCAGTGCGTCGCGGTACAGGCGGCGGTTGTCCAGCACCACGGCCCAGAACCAGTGGCCGCTGCGCGGCTTGAGGCCTTCCTGCACCGAACGCTGCTCGAACTGGAACTGCGGGCGCACAAAGCACATCAGTCCGGCGTACTCGCGCATCAGCGTCTGGCGATCGACTTCGACCGGGCTGTTGCTCTCCGGGTACTGCAGCAGGAAGCGGCCGTCGGCCAGCGTCCTGAGCAGCAGACAGGCGCGGTTCCCGTTGAGAATCAGGATGGCGGGCAGCAGGCCGTCGGGCAGGTCTTCGAGACCGCGCTGCACGATGCGCGTGGTGAAATGCGCGCGCGCCGCGGCGCGTGCCAGCAGCGAAGGCGTCAGGCGCTGATCGACCAGCGGCAGGCCGTTGCTCAGCGCCTGCGCGGTATAGGGCTTGCCATGCAGCTGCGTGAGCTGCACCAGACAGTCCAGCAGCGGGTCGGAATGCGTCTCGTGGAAAGGAGGAACGCCGCCCGGGCGGGTGCTGGCCATAGGCATCTCGCTGGTGCTGATCTTCA
>JBBKVU010000194.1:0-8500 GCA_037968595.1 Comamonas sp. | reverse complement strand
GTCGAATGCTTGGTGCCGTTGCGCGTCGCCATGGGCTGGAGCTTGAGGCGCTCGCAGCGCTCGGGAGTCAGCGTCAGGCAGATCAGCCCGCGGCCGAAGCGCGCCATGAAGTTGATGGCTTCGGGCGTGACGTGGTCGGCGGCCAGCACCAGATCGCCTTCGTTTTCGCGGTCTTCTTCATCGATCAGCACCACCATGCGACCGGCGCGCATGTCGGCAATGATGTCTTCCACCGGGGAGATGGCTACGGGATGCGGGGGGGAGGTCATGTCGGGCTTTCTTGGGATGCCGGTTCAATCGGCCAAGGCAGCGTGCATTCCAGGGGGGAACTGTCGCTGGCACCGCAGGCAGTGCCCCCAAAGAACGATCGATGCGGCGTGGCCGCTCCGGGGTCGATTGCCGGATGGCAGCCAGACCCACAAACGGGCATTTTAATCCACCTGCGCGGCGCGCGCGCCAAGCAGGCGCGGCGAACTCAGCGCGTAGGGTCTTGCAGCACCACATCGCCCAGCGGATAGGCCACGCAGGGCAGCACGCAGCCTTCGGCTTTTTCATCCTCGCTCAGGCCAGGCCATTCGATCTCGTAGCGCACGCTGCCCGAGACCAGCTGGCCCAGGCAGGTGCGGCAGGTGCCGTTGCGGCAGGAACTGGGCCAGTCGAGCGAGCCCTGCTCGAGCGACTGCAGCAGCGGCTGGTCGGCCCAGGCGTCGCATTGCGCGCCGCTGGGCGTGAGTTTGGCAATGAAGAAATCGGGAGTGAAAGGGGTGCTCATGCGCGGTAGGACAGGGGGAGAAAGGGCCAAGGCAGTGCGGCGACGGCCCCCTGTGGGCGGCGCCGGACTGCCTCATTTTTGGGCATTGTGGATAAATTCCAGGCAAATCAACAGCTTGCGTTGCTCTTACAGCGATTGCCAAAACTTATCCACATGATTGTCCAGTTTTGTCGGGCATAACTGCAACCGAGACAAGGGTTAACCCTTGGTAGAGTGCCTGTGGTGCTTGCGCTGCCAGCCTTGAGGCATGGATTGCCTGTGCTGCCTGTTTTTTAAGCAAACAGAGTTGCTTCTTTTGAAATCAATGACTTAGGACAATTTAAAGACGAAAAACGAAAGTTGTGCACATGCTTGTCCAGCAAACCCGGTAACAACTTTGTACGATGCATGACAGAGTGCCTCATTTTTCAGCGCCGGGGTGGCAAGCGGCCGATCGGCAACCCCATCACAATCTGCGTTCGCGTGCGCGCCTTTGTCAGGGAGACAGGACGCGCGCACGTGAATATCTGTAACCGGCTCACGCCCAGGCAGGCATTTCTCTATTATCTCGGCGTCCGGGCTGGGCGTGCTAAGTTCCGGCTCCAACCCAGTTGTATCGGTACCCAAGAATGAATAAATTGCAGGAGCTCTTGCCAGTCCCCACCTCCGACCGCCTCGCGCAGATCCGCCGCGGCATCGAGAAGGAAGGATTGCGCGCACTGCCTACAGGGGGGCTGGCGCTGACACCGCACCCGAGCGCACTGGGCTCGGCGCTGACGCATCCGAACATCACCACTGACTACAGCGAGTCGCAGATCGAGCTGATCACCGGCGCCCACAAGGGCGTGGACGAATGCCTCGATGAGTTGATCGAAGTCCACCAGCATGTCTATCACAGCCTCAAGCAGGCCGGCAACGAAATGCTGTGGGTGTCGAGCATGCCCTGTGGCCTGCCCACCGACGAGACCATTCCGCTGGCGCGCTACGGCTCGTCGAACGCCGGGCGCTCGAAAAGCGTCTACCGCATGGGCCTGGGCCACCGCTACGGCCGGCGCATGCAGATGATTTCGGGCATCCATTACAACTGGTCGATGCCCGGAGTCGACAGCGACCAGTACTTCGCGCTGATCCGCAATTTCCGCCGCCACGCTTTCGTGCTGCTTTATCTGTTCGGCTCGTCGCCGGCGCTGTGTTCGTGCTTTGTCGAAGGCCGCGAGCACAGCCTGCAGCCGCTGGACGCCAGCGGCCGTACCCTGCACCTGCCGCATGCGACTTCGCTGCGCATGGGCCGGCTGGGCTACCAGAGCGATGCCCAGGCCGCCATCAATGTCAGCTACAACGGCCTCGACGGCTACGCCAAGTCGCTGCACGAGGCGCTGACCCAGCCCTATCCCGCCTATGAACAGCTGGGCATTCGCAATCCCGGCGGCGACTACAACCAGCTGGGCACCAGCCTGCTGCAGATCGAAAACGAGTTCTACGGCACGATACGTCCCAAGCGCACCGTCAGGAGCGGCGAGCGTCCGCTGCATGCGCTGCGGGAGCGCGGTGTCGAATACGTCGAGGTCCGGCTGATGGACCTCGATCCCTTCGAGCCCGTGGGCATTGCGCAAAGCACCATGCGCATGCTGGACGTGTTCCTGCTGCATTGCCTGCTCAGCGACAGCCCGCCCGACACGCCGGCGGAAATTGCCGAACTCAAGCACAACCAGCATCTGGCCGCCGAGCGCGGGCGCGAACCCGGCCTGCAACTGCAGCGCGGCGGCCGCGACGTGCTGCTGCGCGACTGGGCCGACGAAGTGCTGAGCGCATGCGCGCCGCTGGCGGCTTCGCTGGACCAGACGCATGGCACGACCGATTACAGCCAGGCGCTGGCCCTTGCCAAGGCGCGCGTTGCCGCGCCCGAGACCACGCCCTCGGCCCAGGTGCTGCGCACCATGGTCGAGCAGTACGACAGCAATTTCCTGCATTTCACGCTGGCGCAGTCGGAACTGGCGCGCGAGACGCTGCTGAACCTGCCCTGGACGGCCGAACAGCAGGCCAAGGCCCAGGCCCAGGCGGTCGAATCGATTGCGGCGCAACGCGAGCGCGAGGCCGCCGACACGCTGCCGTTCGAGGAATGGCGCCAGCGCTACATGGCGCCTCAGGGTCTGGGGTGATAGCCCCCAGATGCGTTTGCAGGATCAGTGGCTTGCGGTCAACGCGGTTTCGGCGTCCTCGATCCAGAACATGACCGCGTCGTAAAAGCCTTCCCAGACACAGCCGTTGCAGCCGCGGCCGCAGCAGCTGGTGGGTGGGGTGGGCGCGGGGCGCAGCGCCACGCCGGCTGCCTCGGCTTCGCCGCAGTAGCGCTTGAATGCCGCCAGCGCGGCCTGCAGCTGCGGGGCTAGCGGCTCCATCAGCGCTTGTTTTTCTTGCGCTCGGCGGTGTAGGTGGTCTTGGTCTCGAGCATGGCTTCGGCCTGCAGGGTCTTGCGCCGACGCACCAGGCCCTGGATGACAAAGGCCGCGCCCAGCGCCAGCGCGAACCAGCCGACGATGTAGCCTTGGCGGAAAAGGTTGCTCAGGTCGCTGGCGCGCATGAAGAACGGGGCGAGCAGCACAACCAGGCCGATGATGGCGCAGGTCACGCCCTTGATCAGCAGGTCGTTGTTGGCCTTGTGCTGGGCGGGAATGGAGTTTGGTATGGACATGTAGCGACCGGTGCGTAGAAAAAGCAGAACCCGATTATCCTTGCGCCCCTTGTTAGCGACGAATCGTCAGAAAGTATTGCCCCATGGCCATTCAATGGTTTCCCGGTCACATGAATCTCACGCGCAAGGCAATTGCCGAGCGCATCAAAGACATTGACGTGGTCATTGAAGTGCTGGACGCGCGCCTGCCGGGCTCCAGCGCCAACCCGCTGCTGCAGGAGCTCACGGGCCACAAGCCGCGCCTGAAGGTGCTCAACAAGCAGGATGTGGCCGACCCGCAGCGCACCGTGATGTGGCTCGACTGGTACAACGCCCAGCCCGAGACCCGCGCCGTCGCGCTCGACGCCTCCGAGCCCACGCCCACGCGCCGGCTGATCGAAGCCTGCCAGCTGCTGTCGCCCGGGCGCGGCGGCATGGCCAAGCCGATGCGGGTGCTGATCTGCGGCGTTCCCAATGTCGGCAAGTCGACGCTGATCAACTCGATGAGCAACAAGGGCCAGGCCAAGACCGGCGACGAAGCCGGCGTGACCAAGCTCGAGCAGCGCATCGTGCTGGCCGATGACTTCTATCTGTGGGATACGCCGGGCATGCTGTGGCCGCGCATTGCCGTGGAGCAAAGCGGCTACAACCTGGCGGTGAGCGGCGCCGTGGGCCGCAATGCCTATGACGAGGAACTGGTGGCGCTGGAATTCCTGCGCTATGCGCAGCGCAACTACGCGTCCAATCTGCGCGAGCGCTACAAGCTCACGCAGACCGATGCCGAGATCGCCGAGTTGGCCGACGACGAGCTGCTCGAAGCGATTGGCCGCAAGCGCGGCGCGGTGATGACCGGCGGGCGCGTGAACGTGCAGAAGGCCGCCGAGATCGTGATCACCGATTTCCGCATCCACAACCTCGGGCGCATCACGCTGGAAACGCCCGCGGAATACGAGCAATGGTTCAGCAAGGGCATGGAACTCGACGCGCTGCGCCAGGCCAAGAAGGACGCGCGCGCCAAGCCCAAGAAGACCGGCATCAGGAACCGCAAGCCGGCAGCGCCCTCGGCCTGAGTTGCCGCCAGGCGCCCGCGCCTGGCGCGCCTTTCCTTTATTTCACGGCCGGAGTTTCAAACCAGCGGCGTGCGAGAAGGTCCCAGAAGCGCGGGCCGCGGTCCAGGTTCTCGTCGTTGAAGTCGTAGGCCGGGTTGTGCAGGCCCACGCCGGCCTTGCCGTTGGGGCCGTTGCCTATCCAGCCATAGGCGCCGGGAACGACTTCAAGCATGAAGCCGAAGTCTTCGGCCGTGAGCGCCGGCAGGATGTCGCCATCGGTGTTTTCCTCGCCGACGATCTCGCGCATCACGCTGGCCATGAAGCGGGCTTCGTGCGCGTGGTTGGTGGTGTTGGGGTAGCCGGGCTTGATGATCACTTCGGCCGTGCACAGATGGGCCGCGGCCACATGCTCGCTGATGCGGTGCAGGCCGTCTATCATCATTTTCTCGGTGCTGGTCTTGAGCGTGCGCACCGTGCCGTAGATCACCGCCTCGTCGGGAATGATGTTCTCCACCGTGCCCGAAGCAATCTGACCCACGGTCACCACCGCGCTGTCGAGCGGGTCGGTGCTGCGCGACACCAGGGTCTGCAACTGGCCCACGAGCGCGCAGGCCACGGGAATCGGGTCTATGGTGGTGTGGGGCATGGCCGCGTGGCCGCCCTTGCCGCTGATGCGGATCTCGAAGCGCAGCGCCGAGGCCATGATGGGGCCGACACGCACCGCCATCTTGCCCGCGGGCAGCAAGGGCCAGTTGTGCAGCGCAAACACCGCTTCGCAGGGAAACTGCGTGAACAGGCCGTCTTCCATCATGGCGCGCGCGCCCGCGCCGCCTTCCTCACCCGGCTGGAAAATCAGGTGTACCGAGCCGTCGAAGTCGGGTTGCTGGGCCAGCAGCGTGGCCGCGCCCAGCAACATGGTGGTGTGGCCGTCGTGGCCGCAGGCATGCATGCGGCCGGGGTGGGTGCTGATATGACCGAAGCTGTTGAGCTCCTGCACCGGCAGGGCGTCCATGTCGGCGCGTATGCCTATGCTGCGGCCCGGGTTCTCGGCGCTGCGGCCCTTGCCGTGAATGGTGGCGACCACGCCGGTCTGGCCCAGGCCGCGGTGCACGTTCAGGCCCAGGGCTTTCAGATAGGCCGCAACCTTGTCGCCCGTACGGTGCTCTTCGTACTTGAGCTCGGGGTGGGCGTGCAAGTCATGGCGAAAGCGCAGCAGCTGGCCAAGATGGGGGGTGATGTCGGGAGTCGTGTGCATACAGAAGGCCGCAGCTGCACCGGGCAGGGATCGCCGGTGACTGCGGCAAATCAGAATCAATGAAGCATTATCCGGCCGCGCAGTGCACCCAGTCCTTTGGTGCGGCAATGGCACAGCGGTATCGCGGTCTTAGGGCGCATTTCCTGGCTGCTGCTCGTCGCGGGCCTTTTGTTTCTCGGCGTTTTCATTGGCCGCGGCGCGCACCGCGGGCGCCAGCAGCGGCACCAGGCTGAGCACGCCAAAGGCCAGCAAGGTGCTGAGCACGGCCGTGGTTTCCTTGCCGATTCCGGCGCCGGCGCCGATGGCTGCCGTGAGCCAGATGCCGGCGGCCGTGGTCAGGCCCTTGACCTGATCGACGTCATCGCCGTTGCGGTCGGTCTTGAGAATCGTGCCCGCGCCCAGGAAGCCCACGCCCGCGATCAGGCCCTGGAGCACCCGGCTCAGATCGGCGGCGTTGCCGCCCGCCTGCTGCGCGACCATGACGATCAGCGCCGCGCCCATGGACACCAGCATATGGGTACGTACGCCGGCTGCCTTGCCATGGATTTCGCGCTGCCAGCCCAGCAGCCCGCCGAGCAGCGCCGCGAGCATCAGCCGCAGCACGACGCGCGTGAGTTGTTCGATGTCGTTCACGTCAGCGAACTCGGAGGCGACGGTACGCCCGACAATATTCCACCAGTTGTCCATCAAAAATCCTTAAAGCCGGGTTGCGCAGGAATCGCTGCTCCGGCCATGACTGTGCGCCACAACGCTGACGCCGCAGGGCAGCGCAGACCGGCACTGCGTGTGCGCGCTGGCCTACGCAAGGCGGCTGCGCATTTCGCTGCATTTGCCTATAGCCAAGATGCGGGCCTTGTGGTTTAGTGGTGGCTCCTGTTGCCGAGGAGATGACCATGACCCCGTTTTCTCTAGATTCCAGCATGACCTCCATGGGAGGTGTTTTCTATCCCACCGGCCATGTGTTTGCGATGGTGCCCTCCGATGATGTGGCCCATGCCGCGTCCGAGGCATTGCATGCGCTGGGCTATGGCGGCGCGGTGCGCCATGCGACGCCCGAGGCCATATTGACCGACATCGTTCCCACGCTGGGCCTGGAGGAAAACGAACTGCAGTCGGCCGGCCTGGAGGGGGAAATCGTGCAGCGCATAGGCGCGCTGGCGCACCAGGGCCACCACGGCCTGCTGGTGGCGCTGGGCCATGATGACGCGCATGAAGTGGCCGAAGTGCTCAATGCCTACGGCGCGACCGCCGCCTTCCACTACCGCGAACTGGTGATCGAGGAACTGGTGACCGACCAGGACGATGACGACTATGCCGAAGACCAGGATGAGGACGAGGATTGAGGGCGCCGGCTTCGGTCATTGCGCCAGCAGCCAAATGCCATACGCGCGACAATCGGCGCCAATATGAAAACCATTTTGCCCCTGCAGCTGCTGGTCGGCCCGGCCAAGAACGACCCCCGTCCCCTGATCCTCTACCACGGACGCCGCTGTCCCGACGGCTACGGCGCGGCGCTTGCCGCCTGGCTGTTCTATGAAGGCCAGGCCGAATTCCGCGGTCTCGACCATGGCGAGATCAACAATGCCGACGAGCTGGGCGACCTTGCCGGCCGTGCGGTCTACGTGCTCGACTTCGCTTTCGGCCCCGAGCTGCTGGCCGAGATCGAGTCGCGGGTGTCGAAGCTGGTGCTGCTGGACCACCACAAGAGCGCGGCCGAGAAGCTGCACGGCTACTCCTGCCGCTGCGGCGTGGTGCATTTCGACATGCACAAATCGGGCGCGCGCCTGGCCTGGGAGTTCTTCCACGCAGACAAGCCCGTGCCGGCGCTGATACGCTGCATCGAAGACCGCGATATCTGGACCTGGCAGTATCCCGAGAGCCCGGCGTTCCTGGCCGCTCTCGACATGGAGCCGCGCACTTTCGAGCGCTGGGCCGAGATTGCGGCGTTCACTCCCGAACAGGAAATCGCCTTCATGGCGCGCGGCGATGCCATGGACGAGAAGTTCCAGAAGCTCTGCGCCGACATCGCCGAAGGCGCGCAGCCTCTGGTGTTCAACGGCGTGGCCGGCCTGATGGTCAATGCCCCCGGCATGTTCCACAGCCAGGTCGGCGACCTGCTGGCCAAGCAAAGCGGCAGCTTTGCGCTGATGTGGAATGCGGGCACCAGCGGCGTCAAGGTCGGTCTGCGTTCGCGCTCCGAGTTCAACTGCATTCCCATGGCCGAATCCATGGGCGGCGGCGGCCATGCCCAGGCCTGCGGCTTCAAGATGCCGATTGCGCGCCTGGGCGAACTGCTCAGCGGGGAATTTGTGGCCCAGCCTGAGCCGGTGGCGCTGCATCCCGAGGCGGCGCAGTAACCCAGCCCGGCAAGGCCATCAAGGCCTGCCAATCCCGCGCATCCGCGACTTGATGCGCGAGCGCCGCCCAGTCCGCGCGCAGATGCAGCATTTCCCCGCTGACCGGATGCGGCAGGCTCAGCGACTGCGCATGCAGCCATAGCCGCTGCTGACCCAGGCGCTCGGCCCACCAGCGGTTGAGCGGGCCTTTGCCATGCGTGGCGTCGCCGATGATGGGGTGTGCCACATGCTTGAGGTGGCGGCGAATCTGGTGACGCCGGCCGGTCAGCGGCAGGGCCTCGACCAGCGACAGCCGGGTGCCTGGGTGCCGCGGGTCGTAGGCTTCGGGCCAGTTCAGCCGGGCCAGGCAGCGCAGCGTGGTCTGCGCTGATTGCACGGGTGCATCCGAGGGCGCGTCATCGGGCTTGAGTGCATGGT
>JBBKVU010000193.1:0-7197 GCA_037968595.1 Comamonas sp. | reverse complement strand
GTGCTGCTGGTGCTGTGGCCCATGGCGCTGCTGGTGCCCGCCGCCGTGCCGTTCAGCCTGGGCCAGGTTTTTGAACGCCTCGAATCGGCCTTGATCGAACTGCTCGAAGACACGCCTTTCCTGGAATGGCTGCCGCTGCGCGATGCGCCGCTGGTGCCGCTGTCGCCGGCCGGCGAGCTGCTTTGCGAGCTGCTGGGCCTGCTTGCCCCCTGCCTGCTGGCCTATTGCGTGGTGCCGCATATCGGTCGGCGCGCAGTGCTGGCGGTGCTGGGCGTGGGGCTGGGCATTGCCGCCACGGCGCTGTCGTCGGCGCTGAGCTACGGCCCGGCCCATGCCTGGGAATGGCTGGGCCTGCCGGCCCAGCTGGCGATCTGGTTTGCGCTGGCCCTGGCCGCGGCGCTGATCGCGCTGCCCGGGCGTGCCTGTGCGGCCGTGCTGCTGCTGGTGCTGATGTGGCAGCTGAGCCTGCTCAATCAGGCGCCGACCAGCGCCTACTTCGCGCAGACGCTGCAGACCTGGGAGCAGGGTCGCTTCATCCGCTTCTACGGGCTGGGGCAATGGCTGGGCTGGATCTGGCCCTATGCCACGCTGGGCTATGTGCTGCTCCAGGTGGCGCGCCGCGATCGGCCGCGCCTGCCGCTGCCTACCTGATTCCCCTGCCTCTGGCCGGCCGGCCTGCGTACCGGGACGGCACACCTAAAATGGACACCCATGAGCGACCACACTTCCGACCAAAGCGCGCCCGGCTACTATGCCCGCCACATCTTCTTTTGCCTCAATGAGCGTCCCGGAGGTGAGGACTGCTGCGCGTTGCATGGCGCCAAGGCGGGTTTCGACCGCTGCAAGTCCCAGGTCAAGGCCGCGGGCCTGTCCGGTCCCGGCAAGGTGCGCGTGAACAAGGCCGGCTGCCTGGACCGCTGCGCCGCCGGCCCGGTGGCCGTGGTCTATCCCGAAGGCACCTGGTACACCTTCATCGACGACAGCGATATCGACGAAATCGTTGAATCGCATCTGAAGAACGGGAAAATTGTCGAGCGTTTGCTCACGCCGCCGGAACTTGGCCGCTGAAACCCACTCCATCCGACCAGACCCCGTCTTCAGGCGCGTGCCGGCCACGGCCCGCGCCGCTTCCATGGAATTGCTACGTGAATGCCCAGACTGAACGCTTGACCCTCACCGGCGCCGCCGGCGCCATCGAGGCGCTGCGCGACGCCGCTGTACTGAACGCGGGCCAGGCGCCGCGCGGCGTGGCCGTCATTGCCCACCCCCATCCGCTGTTTGGCGGAACCATGGACAACAAGGTCGTGCAGACCCTGGCGCGCGCCTTCGTGCAAAGCGGCTTCTCCGCAGTGCGCTTCAACTTCCGCGGCGTGGGCGCGAGCGCCGGCACGCACGACGCAGGCCAGGGCGAGCTCCAGGATCTGCTGGAAGTCGTGCGCCAGGTCGCGCCCGAAGGTCCGATCGCGCTGGCCGGCTTTTCGTTTGGCGCCTTCGTCACCAGCCATGCGCTGGCCCGGCTCTGGCCCGAAGGCCGGGTCGAGCGTGCGGTGCTGGTCGGCACGGCCACCAGCCGCTTCAGCGTCGCGCCCGTGCCGGCCGATGCGCAGCAGCGCACGCTGGTCGTGCATGGCGAAGCCGATGACACGGTGGAGCTGGCCTCGGTCATGGACTGGGCGCGCCCGCAGATACTCCCTGTCACAGTTGTCCCCGGAGGCGGTCATTTCTTTCACGGACAATTGCCGCTGCTCAAGAGCCTGGTGGTCCGCCACCTGCTGCCGGGTCTGTGACGTCCAAGGTTGGCGGCCGCAGCCGCCAGCCACGCTTCGCCGCTCGCTGCACTGGCGGGCGTTTTTTCAGCCTTTCCCCGAGCCTTACATGACCCCGATATTCAACACCTTGCGTGTTATTGCCGTTACCGTGGCAATGGCGCCCGCATTTGTGCCCACATTTGCGCTGGCCCAGATCAGCCTGCCCACGCCCCCCGAAATCGCCGCCCGCAACTACCTGCTGATCGACGTCACCGCCAACCAGGTGCTGGGTGCGAAGGACATCGATGCGCCTATCGAGCAGGCCTCGCTGACCAAGCTGATGACCGGCTATCTGGTGTTTGACGCGCTGCGCGCCAAGAAAGTCACGCTCGAGCAGCGCTTCCCGGTCAGCGAACGCGCCTGGAAGATGCCCGGCTCGCGCATGTTCATCGACCCCAAGATGCAGGTCCCCGTCGACGACCTGATCAAGGGCATGATCGTCCAGTCGGGCAACGACGCGACCGTGGCGCTGGCCGAAGGCGTGGGTGGTTCGCTGGAAAACTTCGTGCGCCTGATGAATGAACAGGCCAAGGCCCTGGGCATGAAAGGCACGAGCTACAAGAACCCCGAAGGCCTGACCGAGCCCGGCCATCTGACCACGGCGCGCGACCTGTCCATCCTGGCCCAGCGCCTGATGCAGGAATTTCCCGAGTACATGCACTACTACTCGACCAAGCAGTACCACTACGAAGGCACGCCAGCGTCCAACGGCACCAACCGCAACACGCTGCTGTTTCGCGATCCCACGGTCGACGGCCTGAAGACCGGTCACACCGCTGCCGCCGGCTACTGCCTGGTGTCGACCGCCAAGCGCACCATGCCGCAGGTGGGCGAGCGCCGCCTGCTGTCCATCGTGCTCGGCGCTTCGAGCGCCAATGCGCGCGCCACCGAAAGCCAGAAGCTGCTGAACTGGGGCTATACCGCCTTTGACTCGGTCAAGCTGTTCGACGAAGGCCAGCCCGTGGCCACGCCCGAAGTCTGGAAGGGCCAGGCCAGCACCATTCAGATCGGCCAGCCCAAGGCCATCGTCGTGACCGTGCCCGCGGGCTCGGCCGGCAAGCTCAAGACCGAAGTCGTGCGCCAGGATCCGCTGATCGCACCCTTCACCAAGGGCCAGGCCATGGGCACGCTCAAGGTCACGCTGGACGGCCAGGCTGTTGCCGAAGTGCCACTGGTGGCGCTTGAAGCGGTCGAGCAGGCCGGCTTCTTCGGCCGCCTCTGGGACGCCATCCGTCTGTGGATAAAGTAAGCATTCGCGCCACCCCTGCGGCACCTCTTTACATATGAGATGTGCAGGGCTGCTGCCAGACCGGCTTGCTTTGAGCAAGCCAAGCTGCTACAGTCGAATGCTTTTCGGAAATTCCGAAGGGATTCACGTTTTCGTTTTTTACGTTTAGGGACGTATACATGCCAACCATTAACCAGCTCGTTCGTCAGGGGCGCTCGGTCGAAACGATCAAGTCCAAGAGCCCTGCGATGGAAAACTCTCCACAGCGCCGCGGCGTGTGCACACGTGTGTACACCACGACGCCTAAGAAGCCTAACTCCGCTCTGCGTAAGGTCGCCAAGGTGCGCCTGACCAACGGTTTCGAGGTCATTTCGTACATCGGCGGTGAAGGCCACAACCTGCAGGAACACAGCGTCGTGCTGGTTCGCGGCGGTCGTGTCAAGGATTTGCCAGGTGTTCGCTACCACATCGTGCGTGGTTCGCTCGACTTGCAAGGCGTCAAGGATCGCAAGCAATCGCGCTCCAAGTACGGTGCCAAGCGTCCCAAGAAGGCCTAAGCCTTTTTGCAGACAAGATTTTCGGTGTTTGTCCTGCCGGGCAGGTAGTTCAAACGTAGTGACCCCAAGCGCAAGTGTTTTGCGTGGGTCGAGTAAGTGGGAGTCCTGTTGACCCCCGCGGTGTCTGAAAAGATGCCAACTGAAGCAAAGATAGAGGTAAAAAATGCCACGTCGTCGCGAAGTCCCCAAACGTGAAATTCTGCCGGATCCTAAGTTCGGCAACGTAGAGCTGTCCAAATTCATGAACGTGATCATGGAAGGCGGCAAGAAGGCAGTTGCAGAGCGCATCATTTATGGCGCCCTGGAACTGATCCACAAGAAGCACCCCGATAAGGATCCTCTGGAAGCCTTCGTGGTTGCTATCAACAACGTGAAGCCCATGGTGGAAGTCAAGTCCCGCCGCGTGGGTGGTGCAAACTACCAAGTGCCTGTTGAAGTGCGCCCTGTCCGTCGTCTGGCTCTGTCCATGCGCTGGATCAAGGAAGCGGCTCGCAAGCGCGGTGAAAAGTCCATGGCTCAACGCCTGGCCAACGAGCTGCTGGAAGCGACCGAAGGTCGTGGCGGCGCGATGAAGAAGCGTGATGAAGTGCACCGTATGGCAGAAGCCAACAAGGCTTTCAGCCACTTCCGCTTCTAAACGGCGTTAGCGCTTTCTTGACACGGGGCCGCTCGCAAATTTTTGCCTGCGGCCTTGTCTCGATTCAGAGCGCCCCCAAATTAACTGTTGCCCACTTTGTTGGAGTGGCAGTGATTCTCCAGATGATCAATTAAGGATCCACCATGGCTCGCAAGACCCCCATTGAGCGCTACCGCAACATCGGTATTTCCGCTCACATCGACGCAGGTAAAACCACCACCACCGAGCGTATCCTGTTCTATACCGGCGTGAACCACAAGCTGGGCGAAGTGCACGATGGCGCAGCCACCATGGACTGGATGGAGCAAGAGCAAGAGCGCGGCATCACGATCACCTCCGCTGCCACGACCTGCTTCTGGTCGGGCATGGACCACTCGTTCCCCGAGCACCGCTTCAACATCATCGACACCCCCGGCCACGTTGACTTCACGATTGAAGTCGAGCGCTCGATGCGCGTGCTGGATGCTGCCTGCATGGTTTACTGTGCTGTGGGTGGCGTGCAGCCCCAGTCGGAAACCGTGTGGCGTCAGGCCAACAAGTACCGCGTGCCCCGTCTGGCCTTCGTGAACAAGATGGACCGTACCGGCGCCAACTTCTTCAAGGTCGTCGAGCAGATCAAGACCCGCCTGAAGGGCAACCCCGTGCCTGTCGTCGTGCCAATCGGCGCTGAAGACGGCTTCGAAGGCGTGGTTGACCTGCTCAAGATGAAGGCCATCTTCTGGGACGAAAAGTCGCAGGGAATGAAGTTCGAATACCGCGAAATCCCCGCCGACCTGGTCGCTGTGGCGACCGAGTGGCGCGAAAAGATGGTGGAAGCCGCGGCTGAAGCCAGCGAAGAGCTGATGAACAAGTACTTGGAAGAGGGCACGCTCTCCGAAGAAGAAATCATGAGCGGTCTGCGCACGCGTACCCTGGCTGTCGAAATCCAGCCCATGCTGTGCGGCTCGGCCTTCAAGAACAAGGGTGTTCAGCGCATGCTGGACGCCGTGATCCAGTTCCTGCCCGCTCCCGTGGAAGTGGCTGCGATCGAAGGTACCGATCCTGACGACGAAGAAAAGAAGCTGACGCGCAAGGCGGACGACAGCGAAAAGTTTGCTGCATTGGCTTTCAAGCTGATGACCGACCCCTTCGTGGGCCAGCTGACTTTCGTGCGCGTTTACTCGGGCGTCTTGACCAAGGGCGACACCGTCCTGTACGCGGTCAATGGCAAGAAGGAACGTATCGGCCGTATCGTGCAGATGCATGCCAACGAACGCCTGGAAGTCGAAGAAATTCGCGCCGGTGACATCGCTGCCTGCGTGGGCTTGAAGGACGTGACGACCGGCGAAACCCTGTCCGATCTGAACTTCCCCAGCATCCTGGAGCGCATGGTCTTCCCCGAGCCCGTGATTGCCCAGGCTGTGGAACCCAAGACCAAGGCCGACCAGGAAAAGATGGGTATTGCCCTGTCGCGCCTGGCCGCTGAAGATCCGTCGTTCCGCGTGCGCTCCGATGAAGAATCGGGTCAGACCATCATCGCCGGTATGGGCGAGCTGCATCTGGAAATCATTGTCGACCGCATGAAGCGTGAATTCGGCGTCGAAGCCAACGTCGGCAAGCCACAAGTGGCTTACCGCGAAACCATCCGCAAGACCGTCGAAGAAGCCGAAGGCAAGTTCGTGCGTCAGTCGGGCGGTAAGGGCCAGTACGGTCACGTGGTGCTGAAGATCGAACCCAACGAAGCCGGCAAGGGCATCGAGTTCGTCGACGCGATCAAGGGTGGTGTGGTTCCTCGCGAATACATCCCCGCGGTCGAAAAGGGTATCAACGAAGCCGTCACGCAAGGCGTGCTGGCCGGCTACCCCGTGGTTGACGTCAAGGTCACGCTGCACTTCGGTTCGTACCACGATGTGGACTCGAACGAACTCGCGTTCAAGATGGCTGCCATCTTCGGTTTCAAGGAAGGTTGCCGCAAGGCCAACCCCGTGATTCTGGAGCCCATGATGTCCGTGGAAGTGGAAACTCCCGAAGACTACGCCGGTACCGTGATGGGCGATCTGTCCTCGCGTCGCGGCATGGTTCAGGGCATGGACGACATGGTCGGTGGCGGCAAGGCCATCAAGGCCGAAGTCCCGCTGTCGGAAATGTTCGGTTACGCCACCTCGCTGCGCTCGGCAACGCAAGGTCGCGCGACCTACACGATGGAGTTCAAGCACTACGCTGAAGCTCCCCGTAACGTTTCGGAAGCCATCATGGCTGCCCGCACGAAGTAAAATAGGTTTTTGCCCGTCTGCTGCCCGCAAGGATGGCCGACGGGCTTGCCAGGTCTGCGATTGAGTGCCCCCCTGTTTCCTGTGCGGGGGGAATCAGCAATTCGATGCAGACGTTAAACATCACACAGGTTTTGCTCTTTTGGAGAAATCTCATGGCAAAAGGTAAGTTCGAACGCACCAAGCCCCACGTCAACGTGGGCACCATCGGTCACGTTGACCACGGCAAGACAACCCTGACGGCTGCTATCGCTACCGTTCTGTCGGCCAAGTTTGGCGGCGAAGCCAAGAAGTACGACGAAATCGACAAGGCGCCTGAAGAAAAGGCCCGCGGTATTACCATCAATACCTCGCACGTCGAATACGAAACCGCAGCGCGTCACTACGCTCACGTTGACTGCCCCGGCCACGCTGACTATGTGAAGAACATGATTACCGGCGCGGCCCAGATGGACGGCGCCATTTTGGTGTGTTCGGCCGCTGACGGCCCTATGCCCCAGACCCGTGAGCACATCCTGCTGGCGCGTCAGGTGGGTGTTCCTTACATCATCGTGTTCCTGAACAAGTGCGACATGGTTGACGATGCCGAGTTGCTCGAGCTGGTCGAAATGGAAGTGCGCGAGTTGCTCGACAAGTACGAGTTCCCGGGCGACGACACCCCGATCATCCACGGTTCAGCCAAGCTGGCCATGGAGGGTGACAAGGGCGAACTCGGCGA
>JBBKVU010000192.1:0-10027 GCA_037968595.1 Comamonas sp. | reverse complement strand
GGCCTGCGTGCAGCCGCAGCTGCAGCCCGGGCAGGGCTTCGATGCCGGCCAGCACCGAGGTGTCGAGCTGCAGCGTGCCGCTGGCACAGAACAGTTCGTCGCCGGCGGCAAAGGCGCGGGTCAGGGTCTGGCCGCGGGCCAGGGGCGCAAGGGCAGGAGTGGTGGTTTGCATACAGGACTCGCACAGGGACTGTTTCGGTGCTGTAAGCGTAGGGCCGTAGGGCCAGGCATAACAGGCACAGCGCAAAGCCTTGTACACCGCAGCAGTGCTGCTTGTGACCGGCTGTTCTGGTCTGTCGAGGGTCAATCTGTATCTGTTGCAGAACAGCCAGAACAGGCATGATGCAAGGCCTGAGCCTTTGAATGTCACGCCCATGCTGCTGCCCCCGACCGTAACCACCCCGGACGCTTCGCTGCCGCTGTACCAGCGCATTGCGGCCGATTACGCCCACGCCATGGCCATGGGCGCGCTGCAGGTCGGCGAACGCATGCCTTCGGTGCGCGAAGTGATGCGCCGGCACGGCGTGAGCCTGTCGACCGCGCTGCAGATGCTGCGCCATCTCGAGGCCGCAGGCCATCTCGAGGCGCGCCAGCGCGTGGGCTACTTCGTGCGCAGCGCCCAGGGCGGGGCGCTTGCGCCCAGCAGCGAGCCCGATCTGAGCCAGCCTGTCGAGGGCGTGGACCAGGCGCATTTCATCGGCATCAACGCCCATATCTCGCTGCTGCTGGAGCAGGGGCGCCAGGCGCAGGTGCATACGGATATCGGCGGCTGCACGCCGCCGCCAGGGCTGTTCGACCACCACTATCTGAACCGCATCGTCGCCAAGCTGCTGCGCGAAGACCCGACGCTGCTGGTGCAGGGCCGCTCGCTGCTTGCCAACCAGGGCAATCATCCCGACTTCCAGCAGGCGATGGCGCGGCGCGCGCTGGCCTCGGGCATACGCGTGGCCCCGGCGGATGTGCTGGCCACCACCGGCAATTCGGAAGCCGTGAGCCTGGCCCTGGCCGCGGTCTGCGCAGCCGGCGACATGGTGGCCGTGGAGTCACCGACCTATTACGGCCTGCTGCAGGTGGTCGAGTCGCTGCAGCTGCAGGCGCTGGAAATCCCCTGCAGCCCGCGCACCGGCATGTCGATCGAAGCCCTGGAACTCGCCTTCCAGACCCAGCCGCGGCTCAAGGCGGTGGTGGTCGTTCCCGAGCTGCAGATGCCGCTGGGCGCGCGCATGCCCGATGCGCACAAGGCGCGCATGGTGGCGCTGTGCGCGGCCCACGGCGCGGCGCTGATCGAAGACGACTCGTACGGACTGTTCGTGGAAACCGATCAGGTGGTCAAGCCGCTCAAGGCCTGGGACCACACGGGCGGCCATGTGATCTATTGCCAGGCCTTCAACAAGAGCCTGGCTCCCGGTCTGCGCCAGGGCTGGATGAACGGCGGGCGTTGGCATGGCCGCGTGCAGATGCTCAAGTTCGCGCAAAGCCGCAACACCCAGACGCTGGGCCAGTTGGTAGTCGCCGAAGTGCTGGGCTCGCCCACGCACCAGCGCAGCCTGGTCAAGCTCAAGCAGCAGCTGCGCAACCAGCGCGAAGCCATGGCGCGGCTGGTGGCGCGGCACTTTCCGCTGGGCACGCGGCTGAGCCTGCCGCCCGGCGGACTGTGCCTGTGGCTGGAACTGCCCGAAGGGTTTTCAAGTTCCGCGCTGTTCGCCCAGGCGCTGACCCAGGGCATACGCATTGCGCCGGGCAGCATGTTCTCGAACTCGGGGCGCTACGAACATTGCCTGCGCCTGGCCTGCACGCATCCGGTCACGGCCGCGATGGAGCAGGCCTGCAGCACGCTGGGCGCCATGGCCTGCGCGCAGCTGGGGCAGGGGGCGCGCGGGTGAGTGTCATTCCTGCTTGAGGGCACTACGTTCATGGTTCGACGCGCCCTGCCAGGGAAGCTGACCACGACAGGTTTCGGAACATCGTGCGCCAACTTTTCCCCGTTCGCCCTGAGCGGGGTAAGCGAGCCTTGATCTCGCAAGGCGTTCAAAAGAAACAGCGGGCGTTAAAAATCCGTTCGTCCTGAGCCTGTCGAAGGATGAACGGCCTGCGCTCAAGTCATGAGGACGGGGCGTTCATGGTTCGACAGGCTCACCACGAAGGTTTTGGACCCTCCAGCAGGTATCACTCACCCCCGATTCTTCAGCAACGCCGAGCCGCTGCTGGTCATCGCCAGCTCCTGCGTGGTCTGCAGCAGCGCCGGGCCCAGCGCCGCCATGCGGTCCTCGGTCAGGCGCATCAGCGGGCCGGCAATGGTCACCACGCCTATGACCGGGCCGTTGCCGCGGCGAATCGGCGCGGCCATGGCGCTCATGCCGGGCGCAAACACTTCGACGATGCGGCTGAAGCCATGCAGGCGCGTGGCTTCCAGGTGGGCCAGCAGCGCCTTGACCGTGGTTGGCGCATTCGGGCCGAAGTCCTGCGGCTGGCCAAAGCCCTGGCGTGACACCAGGGCCAGCGCCTGCTCATCGCTCATGGTGGCCAGCCAGGCATGGCCGGCGGCGCTGCACGACAGATTGACCGACAGGCCCATGTCCGGGTCATAGCGCAGGCCGCGCAGCGCGCCCTGGGCCTTGGCGACAAAGGTCAGCTCGTCGCCATCGACCACGCCCAGGCGCACCAGCTCGCCCGACTCCGCGGCCAGGCGGTCGAGCAGCGGCTGGGCGATGTCGACGATACCGCTGGCGCTGAGAAATCCCAGGCCCAGCGAGACCAGCTTGATGGTCAGCATGTAGTTGCCCTGGCTGTGCTCCTGGCGCACATAGCCGCAGCGGCTCAACTCGGCCAGCAGGCGGTGGGTCGCGCTCAACGGCATGTCGAGTTCGGTGGACAGGCTGGAGATGGCCTTGCCTTCGGGGTGAACGGCAAGGTGTTCCAGTACTTTGAAACTGCGTTCCAGGATATTGCTCATGCGATGCGACTTTCAAGCGGGGGGCAGACGGGTGCCATCTGCTGATTTGTACGAGAAATATTCGATAAATGATAAAGGGTTTCTACTGTGGAATCTCTTTCCACTTTTTAATTACTATCGGTATCAATCGCTGGGCCCGCCGGTCCAGTCCATTGATTTTTCCTTGGAGGTGTTTCATGCGCATTCCTGCCCGCATCGCCCTGGCCGCTGGCCTGTCCCTGCTTTTTGCCTTGCCTGCGAGTGCGCAGCAAGAGCGCGTGATCCGCTTCGGTCACTTGAACAACGCCGATCATCCGGTGAGCTTCGGCGTCAAGCGCTTTGGCGAACTCCTCGCCGCCAAGAGCGGCGGCAAGATGAAGGTCATGGAGTTCCCGGCCTCGCAGCTGGGCAACGAGATGCAGCAGCAGTCGGCGCTGCAGGGTGGCGTGCAGCAGATGTCGGCGCCCGCGACCACGTCGCTGGCCGGCATCATCAAGGAATTCGGCCTGGTCGATTTCCCTTTCTCGGTCGCCAACTATGCCCAGGCCGACGCCTTGCTTGACGGCCCGCTGGGCCAGGCGCTGATTGCCAAGCTGCCCGAAAAAGGCTTGGTCGCCCTCGGCTACTGGGACCTGGGCTTTCGCAACGTCACCAACAGCAAGCGCGCCATCACCAAGCCCGAGGACTTCGACGGCCTCAAGCTGCGCGTGATTCCCAACCCGGTATTCCTCGATACTTTCAAGGCGTTCAAGGCCAACCCCGTGCCCATGCCGTTTGCCGAACTGTATGGCGCGCTGGAAGCCAAGGCCGTGGACGGCCAGGAAAACCCGTTTGCCGTGATCCTGTCGAACAAGTTCTACGAAGTGCAGAAGTTCGTTAGCGCCACCAATCATGTCTATGCGGCCAACATCGTGCTGGTCAGCAAGAAGTTCTGGGACCAGCTGACGCCGGCCGAACAGAAGATGATGAACGAGGCCGCAAACGAGTCGCGCGGCTACCAGCGCCAGGTCAGCCGCGCGGCCGCGCAGAAGGCCGTCGGCGAGCTGCAGGCCAAGGGACTGCAATACAACGAGGTGTCGCCGGCCGAGCAGGCGCGCATGCAGCAGATCGCCAAGCCGGTGATCGACCGCTTTGCCGCCACCTACGACCCCGCCATCGTCAAGCTCTACAACGACGAACTGGCCCGCATCCGCAAGTGATACCAGGCAGCGCAGCATGAAAATTCTTGTTCTCAACGGTCCCAACCTGAACCTGTTCGGTCGGCGTGAACCGCATATCTACGGCACCACCACGCTGGCGCAGATCAACGAGCGTCTTGAAAAGCTCGCCGAGGAGCTGGGCGTGACGCTTGACATCATGCAGTCCAACCACGAAGGCGCGCTGATCGACTTCCTGCACGCCAACATCGACAGCGCCCAGGGCGCGCTGGTGAACCCGGCCGGGCTCACGCAGCATGGCGTGCCGCTGCACGATGCGATCAAGGCCATGCCCTTCCCGGTGATCGAAGTGCATATGTCGAACATCGCCGCGCGCGAAGCCTGGCGCGTGCATTCGATCATCTCGCCCGCGGTCAAGGCCACGGTGCAGGGCTTTGGTCCGCACTCCTACTTCGCCGGCCTGCGCGCGCTGGTCGAAAGCCTGCGCGAAGCCAAGGCCTGACGCCGCGACCGCGCAGCCCCGCACATCTGCGACGGGGCTGCGCCGCCGTGGCCCCATCACGCAAGGGAAATGACATGAATCGTTGGATAGCCCGCGCCTGCCGCGGTCTCGAAGCAGTGATAGCCGCCATGCTCGCCGTGATGGTGGTGCTGGTGTTCGGCAACGTGGTGCTGCGTTATCTGTTCAATTCCGGCATCACCGTCTCCGAGGAAGTGTCGCGCTGGCTCTTCATCTGGATGACGTTTCTCGGCGCCATCGTGGCCCTGCACGAGCACGGCCACCTCGGGGTCGACATGGTGGTGCAGCGCCTGCCGCCTCTTGGCAAGAAGATCTGCCTGGGCCTGGGCCATCTGCTGATGCTCTACATCCTGTGGCTGCTGCTGCAGGGCAGCATTGCCCAGGCGCGCATCAACTGGGACGTCACGGCGCCCACGACAGGCGCGTCCATGGCCATCGTCTACCTCTCCTGCGTGGTGTTCGCGGTGTGTGCGGGCTTTCTGATGCTGCTCGACCTGCTGCGCCTGGTCACGGGAAAGATGAGCGACGCGGAACTGGTGATGGTGCAGGAATCGGAAGAAGCGGTGCAGTTGCAGCAGATTTTGGCGGCCCAGACGGGCGCTGCGCCTGCGGCCGGGAAAGGCGAGAAATGACGATCTTCGTATTTGTGGGCGCGCTGCTGCTGGCCATGGCCATGGGCATTCCAATTGCGTTCTCGCTGCTGGCCAGCGGCGTGGCGCTGATGTGGCATCTCGATCTATTCGATCCGCAGATCCTCGCCCAGAACCTGATTGGCGGTGCCGACAGCTTCCCGCTGCTGGCCGTGCCGTTCTTCATGCTGGCCGGCGAGATCATGAACGTCGGCGGGCTGTCGCGGCGCATTGTCGATTTCGCGCTGGCGGTGGTGGGTCACGTCAAGGGCGGGCTGGGCTATGTGACCATCATGGCCGGCTGCCTGCTGTCGGCGCTGTCGGGCTCGGCCGTGGCCGATGCCGCGGCGCTCACCGCGCTGCTGCTGCCGATGATGACCAAGGCAGGTCACGACAAGGCGCGCGCCGGCGGGCTGATTGCCGCCACCGGCGTGATCGGCCCGGTGATTCCGCCCAGCATCGGCCTGGTGATCTTCGGTGTCGCGGCCAACGTGTCGATTTCCAAGCTGTTTCTGGCGGCCATCGTTCCCGGGCTGCTGATAGGCGGCGCGCTGTGGGTCACCTGGGCGTATCTGGTGCGCAAGGAAAAGCTTGTGCCGCCGCCGCGCAAGTCGCGCGCCGAGATCCTGCTGGCCGCACGCAAGGCGTTCTGGGCGCTGCTGCTGCCGGTGATCATTCTCGTGGGTCTGCGCATGGGCGTGTTCACGCCCACCGAGGCGGCTGTCGTTGCCGCGGTCTATGCGCTGTTCGTGGCGTCGGTCATCTACCGCGAAATCACCTGGGCCAAGCTCTACTGCATCTTCGTCGCCGCGGCCAAGACCAGCGCCATCGTGATGTTCCTGATCGCGGCGGCCATGGTCAGCGCCTGGCTGATCACCGTGGCCGATCTTCCCTCCAAGGTCGTGGCGCTGCTGCAGCCGTTCATGGACAACAAGGTGCTGCTGATGATGGCCATCATGGTGCTGGTGATGCTGGTCGGCACGGCCATGGACATGACGCCGACCATTCTGATCCTGACCCCGGTGCTGATGCCCGTGGTGAACGCCGCCGGCATTGACCCGGTGTACTTCGGCGTGATGTTCATCATCAACAATTCGATAGGGCTGGTGACGCCGCCCGTGGGAACGGTGCTCAACGTGGTCGCGGGGGTGGGCAAGATGTCGATGGACGATGTCACGCGCGGCGTCATCCCGTTCATGCTGGCGCAGTTCGCGATGATGTTTGCCATGGTGTTGTTTCCCTGGCTGGTCACCGGTCCGGCGAAGTTCTTCTACCGCTGAATCCGGGCTGCGTCGGCCATGAGGCCGGCGCAGCTTGTGGGTCAAGATCGGGAACCGCTGTCGACCAAACCGCAGCTTGCAGCGTTATGCACTAAATGGTCTATCCAAAGCGCCTTCCAGGTGCTACAACAGCAACATACGGCAAGCGAATGCCTTGCAACTTAGCGGCACTTTTCGCCTTAGGGTGTTGCCACGGGAGGTCGTATGGATGTCATCAGCAATTCGGCTGCGCGGCATATGAGGCTGCGCGAAGAGGAGATGTCGGTCGACGAATACCTGGCGCTGTGCCTGCGTGACCCGACCGCGTATGAAAGCGCAGCGCAGCGCATGTTGCTGGCCATGGGCGAGCCGGTCATGGTCGACACGCGCAGCGATCCGCGACTGTCGCGCCTGTTTGCCAACAAGCTGATACGCCGCTACCCCGCGTTTGCCGAGTTCTACGGCATGGAAGACTCGATAGAGCAGGTGGTGAGCTTCTTTCGCCATGCGGGCCAGGGGCTGGAGGAACGCAAGCAGATCCTCTATCTGCTGGGCCCGGTCGGCGGCGGCAAGAGCTCGATTGCCGAGCGCCTCAAGTACCTGATGCAGAAAGTGCCGTTCTACGCGCTCAAGGGCTCGCCGGTCAATGAATCGCCGCTGGGACTGTTCGATCCGATAGAGGACGGGCCAGTGCTCGAGGAGCAGTTCGGCATTCCGCGGCGCGCGCTGCAGCATGTGCTTTCGCCCTGGGCCGTCAAGCGCCTGGAGGAGCTCGGCGGCGACATCCGCCAGTTCCGCGTCGTCAAGCGCTTTCCCAGCATCCTCAAGCAGATCGCGATTGCCAAGACCGAGCCCGGCGACGAGAACAACCAGGACATCTCCAGCCTGGTTGGCAAGGTCGACATCCGCAAGCTCGAGAACTTCGCCCAGGACGACACCGACGCCTACAGCTACTCGGGCGGCCTGTGCCTGGCCAATCAGGGCCTGCTGGAGTTCGTGGAAATGTTCAAGGCGCCGATCAAGGTGCTGCACCCGCTGCTCACCGCGACGCAGGAAGGCAACTACAAGGGCACGGAAGGCTTTGGCGCGATTCCGTTTGACGGCATGGTGCTGGCGCACAGCAATGAAAGCGAGTGGAAGGCGTTTCGCAACAACCGCAACAACGAGGCTTTCCTGGACCGCATCTACATCGTCAAGGTGCCTTACTGCCTGCGCGTTTCCGAGGAAGTGAAGATCTACGAGAAGCTGATCCGCGAGTCCTCGCTGGCCAACGCGGTGTGCGCCCCCGGCACGCTGAAGATGATGGCCCAGTTCGCGGTGCTCACGCGCCTGGTCGAGCCCGAGAACTCCAGCATCTTCAGCAAGATGCAGGTCTATGACGGCGAAAGCCTCAAGGACACCGACCCGCGCGCCAAGAGCTACCAGGAATACCGCGACTTCGCGGGCGTCGACGAGGGCATGTCGGGAATCTCCACACGTTTTGCGTTCAAGATCCTGTCGCGGGTGTTCAACTACGACAGCACCGAAGTCGCGGCCAACCCGGTGCACCTGATGTATGTGCTGGAGCAGCAGATCGAGCGCGAGCAGTTCCCGGCCGAACTCGAGACCAAGTACACCGGTTACATCAAGGAGTACCTGTCGCCGCACTACGCCGAGTTCATCGGCAAGGAGATACAGACCGCGTATCTCGAAAGCTACAGCGAGTACGGCCAGAACATCTTCGACCGCTATGTCACCTACGCCGACTACTGGATACAGGACAACGAGTACCGCGACAACGACACCGGCGAGGCCTTCGACCGCGCCGCGCTCAATGCCGAACTCGAGAAGATAGAGAAGCCCGCGGGCGTGGCCAATCCCAAGGACTTCCGCAACGAGATCGTCAACTTCGTGCTGCGCGCGCGCGCCAACAACCAGGGCAAGAACCCGGCCTGGACCAGCTACGAGAAGCTGCGCCTGGTGATAGAGAAGAAGATGTTTTCCAACACCGAGGAGCTGCTGCCCGTGATCAGCTTCAACGCCAAGGCCAACGCCGAGGATGCGCGCAAGCACGAGGATTTCGTCATGCGCATGGAAGCCAAGGGCTACACACCCAAGCAGGTGCGCCTGCTGTGCGAGTGGTACCTGCGGGTGCGCAAGAGCAGCTGAGCGGGGCGCGCGCGCAGCGCGCGTCCGACCATGGAGGGGGGCAAAGATGGCATTGCATATCATTGACCGCAGGCTTTCCGGCAAGAACAAGTCGGTGGGCAACCGCGAGCGTTTCGTGCGCCGCTACAAGCAGCAGATCGCCGAGGCGGTGCAGCGCGCCGTGGGCAAGCGCGATATCCGCCATATAGAGCAGGCCGAAAGCATCACCATCCCGCGCAAGGACATCCGCGAGCCGCTGTTTCGCCATGGCCAGGGCGGCATCTCCGACACCGTGCATCCGGGCAACAGCGACCATGTGCGCGGCGACCGCATCGCGCGCCCCCAGGGCGGCGCGGGCAGCGGCTCGGGCTCCCAGGCCAGCGACAGCGGCGAAGGCGAGGACGACTTCACCTTCACGCTGTCCAAGGAAGAGTTCATGGAACTGTTCTTTGAAGACCTGGCGCTGCCGCGGCTGCTGCGCACCCATATCGCCAGCACCCACCAGTTCCGCATGCGCCGCGCGGGCTACAGCCACGACGGCACGCCGCAGAACCTCGCGCTGCTGCGCACCATGGGCGGGGCGCTGGGCCGGCGCATCGCGCTGACCAAGGCGCCGCAAAGGGAGATGAAAGCCTTGCAGACGCAGCTGGAAGCGCTGCTGGCGCAGGACGACGGCACCAGCGAAGTGCTGGCCGAGCTGCAGCAGCGCATCACGGCGCTGCAGGCGCGCATTGCCAAGGTTGCGTTTCTCGACCCCATCGACCTGCGTTTTCGCAGCCGCACGCGCGTGCCCCAACCCAGCAGCCAGGCCGTGATGTTCTGCCTGATGGATGTCTCCGGCTCGATGGACCAGGCGCGCAAGGAGCTTGCCAAGCGCTTCTTCATCCTGCTGTACCTGTTTCTCACGCGCCACTACGAGAAGATAGAGATTGTCTTCATCCGCCACCACACCCAGGCGGCCGAAGTCAGCGAGGACGAGTTCTTCCATTCGCAGGAGACCGGCGGCACGATAGTGAGCAGCGCGCTGGTGCTGCTCGACCAGATCATCCGCGCGCGCTACCCCGCGGGCGACTGGAACATCTACGTGGCCCAGGCCAGCGACGGCGACAACTTCAACGACGACACCGGCAACTGCCGCAACCTGCTGGTCGAGAAGATCCTGCCGCTGGTGCGCTACTACGCCTATGTGCAGGTGGTGCAGGACGAGCAGAGCCTGTGGCAGGAGTACAGCCAGATCGCCCGCCAATTTGCGCACTTCGCGCTGCGCAAGGTGTCCGTGCCCGCCGATATCTACCCGGTGTTTCGCGATCTGTTCAAGAAAGAGGGGGTTGCTGTATGAACCTTTCTCAATACCCGGTGCTGGCGCCGCGCGCCGGCCCGCAGCTGTGGCGGCCGTCGGGCGC
>JBBKVU010000191.1:0-12103 GCA_037968595.1 Comamonas sp. | reverse complement strand
CGCCGGCGGCGGTGCGCGCCGAGTCGCCGCGGAAAAACGGCTGGGTCAGGCGCGAGAGCTGCTCGGGCGGCACGCCCTGGCCGCGGTCGCGAATGCGCATCACCACCCAGTTTTCGCGTGCCTTGGCCGTGACTTCTACCTGTGCGGTGTCGGTATCGGGGCTCTTGCCGTAGCGGCGCGCGTTTTCCAGCAGGTTGGAGACCACGCGCGCCAGCTCGACTTCGTCGGCCAGCACGTAAAGTCCTTCGGGCACGTCCATGCTGATCTGCAGTTCGCGGTGGTCCTGCACCGCGTACACGCAGGAGGACACCACGGCGTGCAGGTTGACGGTGGTCAGCGTGACATGGTCGGGGCGGGCGTAGTCGAGGAACTTGTCTATGGTCGCGTCCAGCTGCACGATGTCGGCAACCATATGGTCGCGCGCCACATCGTCGGCCACGCTCATCTCGGTCTCCAGCCGCAGCCGCGCCAGCGGGGTGCGCAGGTCGTGCGAAATGCCGGCCAGCATCACGGCGCGGTCCTGCTCCAGTTTCGATAGCTTCTGCGCCATGCGGTTGAAGCCGATGTTGACTTCACGGATCTCGCTGGTGACCGCCTGCTCGTCAAGCTGGCTGGCTTCGAAATTGCCGTCGCGCACGCGGTTGGCCGCCTCGCTGAGCTGCTTGAGAGGCCGGTTGATGAGTCGCGCAATGACGGCCGCGCCGGCCAGCGAGAGCGCGCCGGCGGTGATCAGCCACACCAGCCAGGTGCGCCCTCCGGCCGGACTGAAGCGCGAGCGGTCCATCAGCAGCCAGTTCGGGTCGCCGTTGATGGTGAAGCCCACCCACAGCCCGGACTCGCCGTTGACGCTGCGCGCGACTATCGTGCCCGGACCCAGGCGCGAAGTCAGCTCCTCGTTGAGCCGGCCACCCAGGGCGCCCTGGTCCAGCAGCTCGAACTTGTCGCCCGGCTCACGCGGCAGGATGCGCACGCCTTCCTGGTCGGCCATGGTCTTGATCAGCGATACCCGCGCAATGGCGTCGGCATGCACCAGCGCCGCGCGGCTGAGGTTGACCAGCGAGGCGACCTGCTGGGCCGTGTGCAGTGTGCGCGGCTCGAACTCGAACGCGCGCAGCGTTTGCAGCCAGGCCAGGATGCTGCCGACCAGCAGCAGCGCCAGCAGGCAGAACGTGCGCCAGAACAGGTTCAGGTTCAGCCGGGAGCGTGAACGCGCCCCGCCGCGACCGTTCGGGTAGTCCAGCGGGACAGGACTGGTGGCGTCAGGTGCGGGAGCGGTGGAGGCATTCATCGGTAACTTGGCGCCTGCGGGCCGCAGCCCGGGCGCAAGGGTGGATCTCAGTTATTGCCATCGGGAACAAACACATAGCCTACGCCCCAGACGGTCTGGATGTAGCGTGGCGCGGCCGGGTCTTCCTCGATCAGCTTGCGCAGACGCGAGACCTGCACGTCGAGGCTGCGGTCAAACGGCTCGAACTCACGGCCGCGGGCCAGCAGGGCGAGTTTTTCGCGCGACAGCGGCTGGCGTGGATGGCGCACCAGGGCCTTGAGCATGGCGAATTCACCCGTGGTCAGCGGCAGTTCCTCGCCATTCTTCTGCAGCACGCGGGTGCCCAGATCGAAGGCAAACGGCCCGAAATTGACAATCTCGTTGTCGCCCGAAGGGGCGCCGGGCGCCTCCTGCGGCGGGCGGCGACGCAGCACCGCATGGATGCGCGCCAGCAGTTCGCGTGGGTTGAAGGGCTTGCCCAGGTAATCGTCGGCGCCGACTTCGAGGCCCACGATGCGGTCCACGTCCTCGCCCTTGGCGGTCAACATGATGATGGGCGTGCGGTCGTTGGCGGCGCGCAGGCGCCGGCAGATCGACAGGCCGTCTTCGCCGGGCAACATCAAGTCGAGCACGATCAGATCCACGGTTTCACGCAGCAGGATGCGATTCAAGGCCTTGCCGTCTTCGGCAATCATGATCTCGAAGCCTTCTTGCGTCAGGTAGCGGCGCAGCAGATCACGGATGCGCGCGTCGTCATCGACAACCAAAATCTTGTCGGTGCGGTTGGTCTGTGTGCCCATGTTTGCGTCCTCGGTCCAATATGTAACAGAGCCCATTCTGACCACCTTGGTCCCCGAAAACCGCGGTTTTACCCAAACCCTGACCAACTGTTACAAGTTTTGCGCCGCTCGCCCAATCGTGTCGCAATGACTTACACCGGCATGCGCTTTTCTCTGCCAAGGGCTGGCGAAGTTTGCCGCTATGCTGGTGCGGCCTTAATTATTCCCAGGAGCATGCATGAAGAAATTGTCCCAATGGATCGCAGTCGGTGTGCTGTGTGCGGGTGCCGGCATGGCCTGCGCGCAGACGCTGCCCGAGCCCTCGAATGTGCTGCAGCTGTCGAGTTCGGGCACGGTGGAAGTCACCCAGGATCTGCTGGTGATGACGCTGGCCGCGACGCGCGAGGGCAGCGATGCCGCGACCGTGCAGACGCAGTTGCAGCAGGTGCTCGACGCCGCGCTGACCGCAGCCAAGCGCCAGGCCCAGCCCGGACAACTCGATGTGCGCACCGGCAGCTTCGGCATCTATCCGCGCAACAACAAGGACGGCAAGGTCACGGGCTGGCAGGGCCGGGCGGAACTGGTGCTGCAGGGCCGTGACTTCGATCGCATCACGCGCACCGCCGCGCAGATCAACGGCATGCCCGTGAGCCAGACCGGTTTTGCGCTGTCGCGCGAAGCCCGCGCCAAGGTCGAAGGCCAGGCGCAGTCCGAAGCCATTGCCAGCTTCCAGGCCAAGGCCCAGTCGCTGGCCCAGGCCTTCGGCTTCCAGCGCTTCGCCGTGCGTGAAGTCTCGGTCAACAGCAACGACATGGGCTACCACCCCGCACCCCGCATGGCCATGATGGCCAAGGCAGGCATGGCCGAGGACGCCCAGATTCCCGTCGAAGCCGGCAAGAGCCAGGTCGTGGTGAATGTTTCGGGCTCGGTGCAAATGGTGAAGTAGGCGGCTCTCTGCGAGTGCGGGGGATGAACCTCAGGTTCTTCCCCGTCGTTCGCCCTGAGCTTGTCGAAGGGCTTTTCAGCGCGTAATTCTTGATAGGCACTGCATCAGCGCAGTCGAGAGATCGAACAGGTCTTTTTCGACGGCAGGCCGTTCATGGTTCGACTGGCTCGCCACGAACGGTTTACGCGTTCGCACTGAGTCGGCCGCGACCCAGGATTAACAGCTTGCACTCACGCCATGGGGCTCACTGCGCCGCCCAGCCGCCGTCCATGTTCCAGGCCACGCCGCGCACATTGGCGCCGGCCGGCGAGCAGAAGAACACCGCCAGCGCGCCCAGTTCCTCGGGCGTGGTGAACTGCAGCGAAGGCTCCTTCTCGGACAGCAGCTGTCTCGTCGCTTCCTCGATGCTGATGCCTTGATCGGCGGCCTTGGCGTCGACCTGCTTTTGCACCAGCGGCGTCAGCACCCAGCCGGGGCAGATGGCATTGCAGGTGATGCCCGTGGTTGCGTTCTCCAGCGCGCAGACCTTGGTCAGGCCTATCAGGCCGTGCTTGGCGGCCACATAGGCCGACTTGTTGGCCGAGCCCACCAGGCCATGCACCGAAGCCACATTGATGATGCGGCCCCAGCCCTTGCCGTTGGCAGCGGCCTGCATCGAGGGCAGGACCAGGCGCGTGGCGTGGAAGGCGCTGGAGAGATTGATGGCAATGACCGCGTCCCAGCGCTCGGGGGCGAAATCCTCTATGGGCGCGACATGCTGGATGCCGGCGTTGTTCACGAGAATGTCGACCTGGCCGAAATTGCGCACGCTGTAGTCGATCATGTCCTCGATGTCGGCCACGCGCGTCATGTCGGCGCCATGGTAGGCCACCTTGGCGCCGGCCGCGTGTCCCGCTGCCTGCACTTCCGCGCGCGGCCCGTCCACGTCGCCGAAGCCGTTGAGCACGATGTTCGCGCCCTGTTGTGCCAGGGCCTTGGCGATGCCCAGGCCTATGCCGCTGGTGGATCCAGTGACGAGTGCAGTTTTGCCTTTCAGCATGGAAGGTCTCCGAATGAATTACGATGCATTATCGAACCGTGCTGCTGGATTGTGCCCCCATGAATGAACCTACGCTGAACTACGTACTGTGCCCCGGTGCCGCCGCCGTGCCGGGCGTGGGGACCGATGCCGATGTACACCGCATGGCGTACTGGGAATGGAATGCCACCGGCGATCCCGATCACCCGCATGTCGTGGTCTGTGTGCACGGGCTGTCGCGCCAGTCGCGCGACTTTGACGTGCTGGCGCGCGCGCTCAGCCGCCAGGTGCGCGTGATCTGCCCCGATGTCGTCGGCCGGGGCCACAGCGACTGGCTCGCCGAACCCATGGATGACGGCCTGCAGCGCTACGCCGTCGACATGCAGACGCTGGTTGCCCAGCTGCATGCGCGCAGCCCGCTGCGGACGCTGGACTGGGTGGGCACCAGCATGGGCGGGCTGATAGGCATGCTGCTGGCAAGCCAGTCTGAATTCGCGTCTCCCGTGCCGATTCGCCGCCTGGTGCTCAACGATGTCGGCCCGCGCGTGCAATGGCAGGCGCTGCTGCGCATTGGCGAATACCTGGGCCAGCCGCTGGTCTTCACTTCGCTGCCCCAGGCCGCCGAAGCGCTGCGGCTGATTTCGGCGGGCTTCGGCCCGCACACCGAGCAGCAGTGGCTGGACCTGACCGCGCCCATGCTCAAGCCGCGCCTCGAAGGCGGGCTGCAGCTGCATTACGACCCGGACATCGCCATGCCTTTCCAGGCCATGAATCCCGACATGGCGCTGGCCGGCGAGGCCTTGCTGTGGGCGGCCTATGACAGCATTCGCGCCCAGACCCTGCTGATACGCGGCGAACAGTCCGATCTCTTGTCGGTGGAGACCGCCCAGGCCATGGTCGAGCGCGGCCCGCATGCGCGCTGCGTGACACTGCCCGGTTTCGGCCATGCGCCCACGCTGGTGGCCGCGCCGCAGGTGGAACTGGTGGCGCGTTTTCTGCTGCCTGACTGGACAGCCACGCCCGACGACGCTGCGGCCGAGCCGGCGCTGGACAGCGGAGCACTCTCATGAAAAGCGCCTTGACGATTGCCCCCGCCGCCGAAAACACGCCTGCCGGCGGACTGCCCGAAGCCGTGCCGCAGCTGATCAAGGCCACGGCCACGACCCTGCCCGAGCAGGTCGACGCGCTGGCGCGCGCGCGCGCGTTTGCCGAGCCGCTGCTGGCCAACGAGTGCATGGCCTCGGGCGAGAACACGCTGGCCCATGCCGATGCCGTGGCCGCCATTCTCAAGGGCATAGGCGGCTCGGAGACGATGCAGGCCGCCTGCTATCTGGTGCATGCGAGCTTTCACCTGAACAAGCCGCAGGAGGTGATTTCCAAGGCCTTCGGCGAGAATTTCGCCACGCTGGCCGTCGAGACCACCAAGCTGATGCGCGTGCAGCAGCAGGCGCGCGACGCCGAGAACTCGTCCCAGCTGGTCGACGGCGTGGCGGCGCAGACCGAGACCGTGCGCAAGATGCTGCTGGGCTTTTCGCGCGACCTGCGCGTGGTGCTGCTGCGCCTGGCGTCGCGCCTGCAGACGCTGCGCTACTACGCGGCCAGCAAGCACCCGGTGTCGCCGGGCATCGCGCGCGAAGCGTTGCATGTGTTTGCGCCGCTGGCCAATCGCCTGGGCATCTGGCAGATCAAGTGGGAACTCGAAGACCTGTCGTTTCGCTTTCTCGAACCCGACACCTACCGCGAGATCGCGCGCCTGCTTGACGAGAAGCGCACCGAGCGCGAAGTCTTCATGGAGCAGCTGCGCGGGCGGCTGGAAAGCGATCTGCGCGGCTACAGCATCAGCGCCACCGTGCAGGGCCGGCCCAAGCATATCTACAGCATCGTCAAGAAGATGCGCGGCAAGTCGCTGGACTTCGACCAGGTGTTCGACATCCGCGCGCTGCGCGTGGTCGTGCCCACGATCAAGGACTGCTACACCGCGCTGTCCTGGGTGCACGAGCGCTTCACGCCGATAGAAGCCGAGTTCGACGACTACATTGCCCGTCCCAAGGCCAACGGCTACCAGTCGCTGCACACCGTGGTGCGCGACGAGAACGGTCGCGCCATCGAGATCCAGATCCGCACCCAGGCGATGCACGATCACGCCGAGCACGGCGTGGCGGCCCACTGGGCCTACAAGGAAGCCGGCTCCAAGGGCTATGCAGGCGTCACCGCCAGCAGCGAGTACGACGCCAAGATCGCGGTGCTGCGCCAGCTGCTGGCCTGGGGCAACGACCTTGCGGGCACGCCCACGCACCGCGGCCTGTTCGAGGACCGCATCTATGTGCTCACGCCCGATGCAGCGGTGATCGAGCTGCCGCAAGGCGCGACCCCGGTGGACTTCGCCTATGCGGTGCACACCAGCCTGGGCCACCGCTGCCGCGGCGCGCGCGTCGACGGCGCGATGGTGCCGCTGAACACGCCGCTGCAAATCGGCCAGACCGTGGAAATCAGCACCGTCAAGGAAGGCCGGCCGTCGCGCGACTGGCTCAATGCCGAACTCGGCTACCTGACCAGCCACCGCGCGCGCGCCAAGGTGCGCGCCTGGTTCAATGCCCAGGCCACGCATGAAACCGTGGCGCGCGGGCGCGAAGCCGTCGAGAAGCTGATGCAGCGCGAAGGCAAGACGGCCATGAAGCTCGACGACCTGGCGGTGCAGCTGGGCTTCAAGTCGGCCGATGCCTTGTTTGAAGTCGTGGGCAAGGACGAATACTCGCTGCGCAATATCGAAGCCGTGCTGCGCCCGCCCGAGCCCGAAGAGGAAGAGGAAGCGTTCTCTCCGGTGCGCAAGGCGCGCGGCAGCGACACCGTGCCCAAGGGCGGGGTGCTGGTGGTCGGCATCGATTCGCTGATGACCCAGCTGGCCAAATGCTGCAAGCCCGCACCGCCGGACGATATCCGCGGCTTCGTCACGCGCGGCAAGGGCGTGAGCGTGCACCGCCACGACTGTTCGAACTTCCGCGAGATGGCGGCGCGCAATGCCGAGCGCGTGATCGACGTTGCCTGGGGAACGCCCAAGGCGGCGGTGGGCGCGGCGGTCTATCCCGTCGACGTCTCGGTCGAAGCCACCGACCGCCAGGGCCTGCTGCGCGACATCTCCGATGTGTTCGCGCGCGAGAAAACCAATGTGATTGGCGTGCAGACCCAGTCCGTCAAGGGCACGGCCTGGATGACCTTCACCGTCGAAGTCGCCGATTCGGGCCGGCTCAACAAGGTGCTGGCCATCGTCGCCGGGGTCTCGGGCGTGCGTTCCGCGCGCCGGCGATAGCCAGGGCTCCTGGCGCCGCACGCGGCGCCAGGCCCATCCCGCCGTTCGCCCTGAGCCTGTCTAAGGGCTGGAATTGAAACGCCGTGGCCGGCGGCCAGAAAACAAGAAATCAGCGCTTTTTGCAAAAAAGTACTGAAGTTCGGAAAAACACGTTTTTCCCGATGCTATACTTTATGAATCGAACAACAGGCGCGTAGCTCAGCTGGTTAGAGCACCACCTTGACATGGTGGGGGTCGTTGGTTCGAGTCCAATCGCGCCTACCAACTAACCATTGGTACCAAGCCTCCCAGACTGAAAGTCCGGGAGGCTTTTTTATTGCGCGCTCCACGGCCTGTGCCTGGCTGCTGCAGGTCAAACGCTATCTGCACAGGCGGTACTGCCCGCGGTCGAAATGGAAGTGGTCGGCATGCGCCTGGTTGTAGTCTGGGCCGAACACGCCGGAAAAAAAGCCGCAGGCGCCCTGGTGCACCGCGCGCAGGAACTCCGCCGCCGGAGCTTCCCCCGGCCACTGGCGCAGCACGCTGATGCGCCGGCCATCGGCAAGCACAAAGCCGGCGATATCCAGCGCATTGGCGCTTGCGTGCTGGCTGCGGTTGCCGGCTTCCCTGCCATACACATTGCGGCAGGCGTAGCTGCCCAGATGCTCCAGCCGCCGCACCTCGGCACCGAGAATCTCCTGCGCCGCGGGCTGCAGCGCATGGCGCTCCCACAAGGCCAACGATGCGGCGGCGGGGCAGCTCAAAGTGAATGAAGAACCCACGGCCACCGACGTCTGCCGCACCTGGATGGCATTGCGCCAGCCGCAGTCCGCGCCGCTGTCGCGGTCGGCAACGGCTTGAAAGCGCCACGGTGTGGTGGCCATGAATGCCTGGCAGGCCTGGGGCTGGGTTTCAAGGCGCTGGAGCTTGAAGCGCGTGAGCCAGTCGGGCTGCGCCTCATAGCTCAGAGGCGCCCAGGGGTTGAGATGGTCGGCCAGCGTCCAGAAGCGGCCATGGGTCCAGAACGCAACGGCCAGCCCAAGCAACAATGCCACAAGAAATTTCATCGCTCACATCATCGACGACGCCATAGTCTGCAATTGCAGCACGCGGCCTGCGCCTACAAGCAAGCATTCATTGCCTACAGGTTGTGGCAGCAAAAAGTGCCTTGTTGAAGTAAACGCTTGTAACAATTGTGGGAAATAGCTCAAAATCCATCGCTCTTGGGTTCTTTTTCACAAAGTCATGCAAAAGCCCGCTGGATCCTTCTTTCAAGCCTTGGTGCGCAGCGTTGCCAAACTCGTGCTCGTGGTCAGTGCGGCATCGCTGGCCGGCACTGCATGGCTGGCGATCTCCAACACCCAGGACGATGCGCAGCGCGATCTGCAGCAATCGATGGACAGATCGGTGGAGCGGCTGCGCATGCTGATCAACGCCACCGAGATGACGGCCGCCTCGGTCGAGCGCATTGCGCGCACCTCCGCAGATCCTGCCCAAGCCTCGGCGCTGCGCCCGACGCTGGAAAAGTCGCTGGCGGCATTCGAGCAGCGACCCGAGCTGAGCTATCTGGGCCTGGTGCTGGCCAGGCACGGCGAATACGGCAACCTGGAGCGCACTGCCGACGGCAGCATCCTGCTGTGGCTTCATCCGGGCAGCCGGCCCGGCCCGGCGCTCACGCAGAACTATCTGCTGACGCCAAAGGGTTTCGCGCCGCATGCCCGGCAGCCCGCGCGCGGCTATGACGCCAGGCGCAGGCCGTTCTACCAGGCGGCGCTGGAAGGTCCCGAAGAAGGCGTGTGGTTGCCCTCGTATCGGTGGATAGTGCACAGTGCCGAAGCCACGCCTTTGTGGGGGCTGAGTTATGTCAAGGCCTTGCATGACCCGCAAGGCCAGCTGCTGGGCGTGCTCGATGTCGATTTCGATCTGCCGGCGCTCAATCGTTTCCTGCGTTCGCTGGCCGCCGAATACGGTGTGCAGTTGCAGATTGTCGAGCGTGGCGAGGTTGCCCGGCTGATAGGCGGCGCCGACGTTGGCGCCGAGCCGCTGGCCGTTCCCGCGGAGTTCGCGGCGGCGCTCAATGGCCGGCAGGCAGGCGCGGTGCAGAAGCTGAAATGGTCCGATGCTGACCATTGGGTGACGACCAGGACGATGGAGCTCAAGGGCGGCATGCAGTGGACGGTGGTGGCCAGCCGACCGGCGCATCTGATCGATGCACCGCTGCATCACCAGCTCTATCGGATGCTTGGAATGGCCGTGGTCCTGGCGCTGGGCCTGCTGCTGGTGGCGGCGCGCATGGCCAGTCAGATCGGCCGACCTCTGGCCGAACTCGAGCAAAGCGTGCAGCGCGCCGGCGAGTCCGGCACGGCGGCGGCGCTGGTGATGGCGCCGTCGTCTGGCCGATACCGGGAAACACTGCGGCTGGGCCAGGCGCTGGTACGCATGGCCAGCGCCATACGCTTGCGCGAGACGCAGCTGGCGGCGCAGACGGTGGAGTTGCTGCAAAGCAAGGAGCAGCAGGTGGCCGCGCTGGCCCTCAAGGCCGGCATTTTCGAAGCCACGGATACGGCGATATTCAGCGTTGACGCCGCCGGCTGCGTCATCGAATGGAATGGCGGCGCCGAACGCCTGTTCGGCTGTCGCCGCCAGCAGGCGCTCACGCGTCCTCTTGGGGAGTTGATCGCCGCGCCGGCGGGCCCCGTGAACTGGCAGGAAATTCTTGCTTCAACGCAGGCAAGCCTGCACCAGCTGCGAGGTGCGGCAGGCCTGTTTGACGCCGAGATGCGCAGCGTCATGACCCATCAGCAGGGCCAGTTGATACGCACCCTGATCGTCAACGATGTCTCGGCGCGCCAGCAGGCCAAGCGGCGTCTGCTGCAGGAGCGGGACTACGGCGATGCCGTGCTCAACAGCCTGCCGGGTGTCTTCTACCATTGCGACGAGAGCGGCCGGCTGCAGCGCTGGAACCGGAACTTCGAACGCATGACGGGGCTGGGCGCCGAGCAATTGGCCGGCATCCATCTGACCCGCCTCATGCCCGCGCATGAACAGGCGCGCGCCGCGGAAAAGATTGCCGAGGTTCTCACCAGCGGCATGGCCCAATTCGAAGCCAGCTACCAGCTGCCCAATGGCAAGCGCGTGCCTTGTCTGTTCACCGGCGTGCGCTTCGTGCACGAGGGCATGGTCGGATTTGTCGGGCTGGGCAGCGACATCTCCGAGCGCAAGCGCGCGGAGCGGCTCTTGCGCCATCTGGCCACGCACGATGCGCTCACCGACCTGCCCAACCGCCACCTGCTGCAGGAAAGGCTGATGCGCCTGATCGCGCAGGCGAAGATTTCGGGCAAGACGATTGCGGTGCTGCTGCTGGATCTGGACCGGTTCAAGGTGGTCAATGACGCCTACGGCCATCCTTTCGGTGACGAAGTGATCAAGGCGGTCAGCGCGCGGCTCAGCGCAACACTGTCCCCCGGGCATACGGTTGCGCGCCACGGCGGCGATGAATTCCTGGTGCTTCTCGACGATCTGCAGGACATAGGCCAGGCGCAGACCATTGCCGAGGACATCATTGCCTGCATCCGCGCGCCGCTGGTGTTGCAGGGCCGGGAGATCCATCTGTCGGTCAGCATAGGCGTGAGCGCGTTCCCCCAGGACGGCCGCGACTCGGAGACGCTGATCAAGAATGCCGATCAGGCCATGTACCGCGCCAAGCACGGCGGCCGCAACACCTACGCCAACTTCGATCCCGCGATGGACGAGCAGATGCAGGAGCGTGTCAATCTCGAAACGCTGCTGCGCCTGGCACCGGCCGCAGGGCAGCTGCGCCTGGCCTATCAGCCCAAGGTCAATCTGCAAAGCGGCGAGATCATAGGCTGCGAGGCGCTGGTGCGCTGGCACCATCCCCAGCTCGGGATCATTCCTCCGGCCAAGTTCATTCCCGTGGCCGAGGAATCGGGCTTGATTGCACCGATCAGCGACTGGGTGCTGCGCACCGCCTGCAGACAGGCCAAGACATGGTCGGATGCGGGCTTTCCGCGCATTCCGGTGGCGGTGAATATTTCCGCCGGCCAGTTGCTGCAGCAGGACCTGTCGGTCTGGGCGCTCGACATGCTAGAGGAAACCGGGCTGGCCCCCGATCTGCTGGAACTGGAATTGACGGAAAGCCTCATTGCCCAGGATGTCGAAAGCATGACCGCGAACTTCGACCGGCTCAAGGCCGCCGGCGTGAAGCTGTCCATCGATGACTTCGGCACCGGCTATTCCAATCTCAGCTACCTGAAGAACTTTCGCGTCGACACCCTGAAGATAGACCAGTCCTTCGTGCAGCACATGCTCGACAGGGTGGACGACGAGACAATAGTGCGCGCCGTCATCAACCTGGCGCACAACCTCAGGCTCAAGGTGATTGCCGAAGGCGTTGAAACCCAGGAGCACTGCCGCATCCTGCGCGCGCACAACTGCGACGAGATCCAGGGCTATTACTTCAGCAAGCCGGTGTCGGCGCAGGAGTTCGAAGAGATCATCCGACAGGGGCGCAGGCTGGGCATTGCGGGCGTAGAGCACGACGGTCCCGAAGTGGCCGATCTGGTGGTTTTGTAGGGGCAGTGCGGGCGCGATCCGGCGCTGGTTGTCGCCGCTGCAGGCCGCCGCGGCGCCCGGGTTTCCGCGGCACCATTCATAATGAGAGTTATTTTCATTTGAAGAACACGCAGCCGCCATGCCTTCGGCCGACAGCAGCGCCTCGAGCGACATCCTTCGTCTATATACGGACCACCATGCCTGGCTGGTCGGCTGGCTGCGCCGTCGGCTCGAT
>JBBKVU010000190.1:0-5233 GCA_037968595.1 Comamonas sp. | reverse complement strand
GCGCCGCCCAGCCCTGGCCGGCGCGCCCCATCAAGTGGATCGTGCCGTATCTCGCTGGAACGGCGCCCGACACCACGGCGCGCGTCATCCACGAAGCCGTGGCGCGCGAGTTGGGCCAGCCCGTGATCATCGAGAACCGCGGCGGCGTGGGCGGCAATCTGGGGGCACGCCTGGCGGCCAAGGCCGCGCCCGACGGCTACACCTGGATCTATTCCAGCGCACCCATGGCCGCCAGCATGCACATGTACAGGGCTCCGGGCTATGACGCGCTCAAGGACTTCCAGCATGTGATGGGACTGACCAGCTCGGACATCGTGCTGATCGTCAATGCCGGGTCGGACATCCGCACGCTGGACGACCTGATTGCCCGGGCCCGCCAGGCTCCGGGCAAGCTTGACTATGCCTCGGGCGGCGTGGGCACGCCCTCCCACCTGGGCGTGGAATTGCTGCTGAGCGCAGTCGACGTGCAGATCACCCACGTGCCTTACAAGGGCGCATCGGAAATCGTCAATGCCGTGCTGGGAAAGCAGGTCAGCATGGGCGCGCCCATCTTTTCGGTCGCCTATGCCAACATCCAGGCCGGCAAGCTGCGCGCGCTGGCGATTGCCGGCCCGCGTCGCAACCCCAAGCTGCCGCAGGTGCCGACACTGGCCGAGCTCGGCGTGCGCGGGGTGGAGCTCATGTCCTGGGGCGGTGTTTCCGTGCCCGCGGGCACGCCCGAGCCCATCGTGGCCCGCATGCGCGCGGCCTTCGAGAAGGCGCTGCGCCAGCCGTCGGTGGTGGCCGCGCTGGAGGAGCAAGGCGGCAACGTTTCACCCATGGACGCCGAGACCTACCGGCGCGCCTTCACCCGGGAAATGGAGCTGACCGAGGCGATGATGAAGAAGGCTTCGATCGAGCCGATGTAGCACCCGGGGCAGGAGCGCAGGTGGCGGCGATTCAAGCTGCATGGCAGCGGCGGGTTGGATCTAATGGTCTGGCGCACGGGTCGGCACGCGGGCACAGACCTTAAAATCGGCCAAGCCACTGTGCCTCCCGCCCCCCGTCTACCCAAGGCATGATGACCGCATGACCCAATTGCCAGCCGCATCCATCAGTGCCCAGCCCGGTATCGCCTACCGCAAGGTCAAGAGCATTCTGATTTCCGAGATCGCCTCCGGTGCGCTTCAGCCCGGCGTCAAATTTCCCAACGAAACGGCGCTGGCGAAGCGCTTTGGCGTGTCGGTGGGTACGCTGCGCCGGGCAGTCGAGGAACTGGTGGCGGAGAACATCCTGGTGCGCCAGCATGGCCGGGGCACTTTCGTGCGCAGTCTCGACGAGGAACGCTTCCTGTTCCAGTTCTTCAAGCTTGCCGATCGCGATGGCAACTTCGAGTACCCCAAGGTCGAGCTCGTGGCCTTCAGTCAGGCCGAGGCGACTTCGCAGGAAGCCAAGGTGCTTGGCCTGCAATCAGGCGACGCGGTGTTCCGGCTGGAGAACGTGCTGTCGCTGCAGGGCCGGGCCACGGTGCACGATCGCATCTCCATCGACGCAAAACTGTTTGATGGCTTGACGCAGCAATGCCTGACCCAGCGTGCCGGGACGATCTATGAGCTCTATCAGCGCAGATTCGGCGTGACGATTGCCTGCGCGGACGAACGTCTGCGCGCCGAGGATGCCGATGCGCGCAGCGCCGAACTCCTGGGCATTGCGCCGGGTGCCTCGGTGCTGCGCATCGAGCGCGTGGCGTTCACCGTGCAGAACCGGCCCTGCGAATGGCGCATCTCCATTGTCAATTCGAGCCGCGTCGACTACGTGTCGCGGTCTGCGCACAACTGAGGCGCTCGTCACACGCGGCGCTGGCGCTCTGCACCGCTGCGCCCACCGCGCCCAACTGAAGCACTGAGCGTTCTTGCAGCATGGGGCCCGACAAGCCGCAAACCTTCCCTGACTGACCGCGCAAGGCAGGACAGAAGCTGCTGCTTTGCGCGCTGAAAACGCCGCGTAAATCTCCACTGGGAAAACCCTGAACTGAAAGTCATACATATGACTTATATTTCTTTTCAGGCGATTCAGATTCGCTGACGCGAGTCGCCAGGCCATTCCCAGCCCCAGCGAAACCAAGGAGAAATCTCTTGATCCACTGCGTACTGCATGAAGAAAAGGACAGCGTTGCTGTCGTCGTCGTCGAAGGCATCACCGCCGGGCAAGACATGAATGCGCTCATCCTGGATGACGATCGCACGATCACCATCCAGGCGAATGCAGCCATCCCCATCGGCCACAAGGTGGCAGTGCGTGACATGGAGGTGGGCGATACGGTGATGAAGTACGGCACGGACATCGGCAAGGTCGTAGCGCGCATCGCCACCGGCGACCACGCTCACGTGCACAACATCAAGACCAAGCGCTGGTAAGCCCGGCGCCCGCACCTGCGCCAAGCAACCCCATCCACTCAAAGGCTCTACTTCATGTCCATCATCGATCAATCCACGACCTTCTGGGGCTATCGCCGTGAAAACGGCCGCGTCGGCGTGCGCAACCACGTCATCATCCTGCCCCTGGACGACCTCTCCAATGCCGCTGCCGAAGCGGTGGCGCACGCGGTCAAGGGCACCATGGCCATTCCCCATCCCTACGGCCGATTGCAGTTCGGCGCGGACCTTGAACTGCACTTTCGCACCCTCATTGGCGCAGGCTCCAACCCCAACGTCGCCGCCGTCGTGGTGATCGGCATCGAGGACAGCTGGACCAAGACCGTGGTCGACGGCATCGCGGCCACCGGCAAGCCCGTGGTCGGCTTCGGCATCGAAGGCCATGGCGACCACGAAACCATCATGCGCGCTTCGCAGGCCGCAAAGAAAATGGTCCAGCATGCGACCACGCTGCACCGGGTCGAATGCCCGATCTCGGATCTGTGGATCTCGACCAAATGCGGCGAATCGGACACCACTTCGGGCTGCGGCGCCAACCCCACCGTGGGCAATGCATTCGACAAGCTCTACGGCCTGGGAACGACTCTGGTCTTCGGCGAGACGTCGGAGCTCACCGGCGGGGAACATCTGGTGGCGGCGCGCTGCCGCACCGACCAGGTACGTGCCGACTTCATGAAGATGTTTGACGGCTACCAGGACATGATCAAGCGCCATGCAACCACCGATCTGTCGGATTCGCAGCCGACCAAGGGCAACATCGCCGGCGGCCTGACGACGATCGAGGAGAAGGCGCTGGGCAACATCCAGAAGATCGGCAAGAAGTGCATGGTCGACGGCGTGCTGGACAAGGCCGAAACCCCGGACAAGCCCGGCCTGTGGTTCATGGATTCGTCCTCTGCCGCGGCAGAGATGGTGACGCTGTGCGCGGCCTCGGGTTTCGCCGTGCATTTCTTTCCCACCGGCCAGGGCAACGTGATCGGCAACGCCATCGTTCCGGTGATCAAGATCTGCGCCAACCCGCGCACCGTGCGCCTGATGAGCGAACACATCGATGTGGATTGCTCGGGCCTGCTGCAAAAGGAGCAGACCATGGATGCGGCCGGCGACCTGCTGCTGGAAATGATGCTGCAGACCATCAACGGTCGCTTCACCTCGGCCGAAGCGCTGGGCCACCGCGAATTCGTGATGACGCGGCTGTTCGAAAGCGCCTGAGCGCACGCGGCAGGGCGGCGCGCCAGAACGCCGCCTGCCGCCTTGCACTGCCTGCGCCGCCCGGCGCGGCTTTCCCTCCTGCCGAGCAGCATGCACGGCAACGCATTCCCACGCCAAGAATCGACAGAGGAGTTCCGGATGACCACATGGTGTAATCGGCTTACGAGACGTAATGCCCTTCACGCGATCGCATCGGCCAGCGCCGTGTCGCTCGTCCCCTCCCTGGCCGCGGCCCAGGACGGCTATCCGTCCAAGCCCATACGCTACATCGTGCCGTTTCCGCCCGGCGGTCTGACCGATGTGATGGCGCGGCTCATCGCCCAGAGCACGGGCATGGCCATCAAGCAGTCCGTGCTGGTCGACAACCGTGCGGGTGCCAGCGCGAATCTCGGTGCCGACCTCGCGGCCAAGTCCAGCCCCGATGGCTATACCTGGCTGGCGATCACGCTGGCGCATGCGGTCAACCAGTCGCTGTTTTCCAATTTGCCGTACAGCCTGGAGAAGAACCTGGCGCCGGTCGCGCATCTCGCGACCAGCCCGCTGGTGCTGGTTGTCAATGAAAACAACCCTGCAAGAACCGTCGCCGACCTGCTGGCGCAGGCGCGCGCCAAGCGCCTGAACTGCGGCTCCAGCGGCAACGGCACGCCGCCGCACCTGGGCATGGAGCTGCTCGCGCTCAACGCCAAGATCGAGGTCTCGCATATTCCCTACAAGGGCGGCGCGCCTTCGCTCAATGATCTGCTGGGCTCGCAGCTCGACTTCATCGTCTCCAACCTGCCCGAGTCCTCGACCTATGTGAAGGCGGGCAAGCTGCGGGCGCTGGCCGTGACCTCGGCCAAGCGCCACCCCCTGCTGCCCGATGTGCCCACATTTGCCGAAGCCGGACTTCCGGGCGTGGAGCTCGAGAACTGGACGGGGCTGATGATGCCTGCCGGAACGCCCAAGACGGTAATCGATCGCGTCTCCGCCGAAGCCATCAAGGCCGTCACCTCCAAGGAGATATCGGACCGTGTCGGCGCCATGGGATTCACCTCGACCGGGCTGGGGCCGTCGGAGTTCGGCGAGTTGATCAGAAAGGATGTGGCACGCTGGCGCGAGATAGTCAAGCTGCGCAACATCCAGACCGGCTGATGCCGCCGCCGCCCGCTGCAGCACTCTGTCCTCCCCGTACGGAACACCACCATGTCACTTCAGAAAATCGTCATCACCGAGTTCATGGACCAGGCAGCCGTCGATGCGCTGCGCACCGACTTCGAGGTGCTCTACGACCCCGGCCTCGTGGACGACGGCGCGCGTCTGCAGCAAGCCGTGGCCGATGCCGACGCGGTGATCGTGCGCAACCGCACCCAGGTGCGCGGCGAGTTGCTGGCTGCCTGCACGAAAGCGCGGGTCATCGGCCGACTGGGCGTGGGCCTGGACAACATCGATGTCGAGGGCTGCAAGGCCCGCGGCATGGTGGTGATCCCCGCCACCGGCGCCAATGCGCTGGCGGTAGCCGAATACGTCATCGCCACGGCAATGCTGCTGCTGCGCGGCGTCTACCTGTCCAGCGCCGCGTTGGCTCCCGGGCAGTGGCCGCGCGCCGCGCTGTCCAACGGCCGCGAGAC
>JBBKVU010000189.1:0-2763 GCA_037968595.1 Comamonas sp. | reverse complement strand
GTCCCAAGCAGGTACTTGGCGGATTGACCCCTGCGGCCTATGCCCAGCAACTGATCCAAAACCAGTTAAATTAACCCAGGACTCCAAAGCCAAGCGCTACTGAAAACGGGGGGACGTCGGTACTGCGCTCACAAATAGCTAGGCCAGGCGTATGCAGCTGGCGATCCCATCTTGAAAGCATCCCTTGAAGCGGGCATCGTCCCCACGATGGAGGATCGTGGAGACGATGGAAAATTCTTTGAATCAAGACCGCCCACGGCGGCGTGAGTACAGCAAGCAATTCAAGGCAGAGGTGTTGGAACGCTGCGCCCAGCCTGGCGCCAGCGTAGGTGGCGTGGCCTTGGCGCATGGCCTGCATTCGAATATGGTGCACCGCTGGATGCGTGAACAGCGAGAGCGGCACACAGCGGTTGCACCCGCATTCGTGTCTTTGGCAATGCCGACGGCCTCCTGCATGCCTGCAGTGCTCTCTGACAGGCAGGCTGCGCCTGCTGGCGAACAATCCCTGCCCGAGGTTGACCTACAGATTCAACGCGGCGACTTGCCGGTACGCCTGCAGTGCCCCCTGTCGCAATGCGGGGCGCTCTTGCGCGAGCTGCTGCGATGATCCGCATCGACGCAGCATGGCTGGCCACGGCCCCGCTGGACATGCGCGCCGGCACCGACACCGCGCTGGCCCGGATGAACGGGCACGACCCCTATGCTTACCTAAAGGATGTGCTCACGCGCTTGCCCACGCACCGGGCCAGCCGGATCGAAGAATTGCTGCCGCATCGCTGGCAGGCCCCGAACTCCTGATCAATACCTGTGCCCGGCTGCGGTCAACATGGGATCGCCGCGTGCTTACCCCTGGCGTGAACCACAAGCGGGTGTATCGGTTGTACAGCCAAGCACAGCTGGCAGTTCGCAAGCGCAAGAAGGTGCGGCGCGCTGCCAGCGAACGCGTGCCCCTCACGGTGGCAACGCATGTCAATGAAGTCTGGAGTATGGACTTCGGCTCCGACAGCTTGGCGAATGGGCGGCGGATCAAGTGTTTGACGGTGGCCGATGACTTCTCACATGAATGCGTGGATAAACGTTCGCCTCAAACCCAATCATTCGTGGCAACCAGATGCCAGGTTTGCATGAATCCACGACGACACGTCCGTTACCGGAATGGCGCGGCGCTGGTTGAACGTGCCGCTCTTGTCCCACGCCATGCCACGCCCCTGGGCAAAGGCCGCACGATACTTACTCATCATGTTTTGCGGATCGCGCGCCAGCTCATCCAGTAGGTACTTCTCTGTCCATACCGACCGAGTGAAAGAGCGGCCAAGGCCCGCTTCCAGCTTGTCCGTCACCTCGCCGTAAGTCACGGTGTCGCCTGCCAGATACACAATCTCGTTGCGGATGCGCGGTTGGGTGAACACCACTTCGGCCGTCAGCGCGCCGATATCGTCGGGAGTTGTCAACGTCACGGTGGTGTCGAGGCTGCCCAGGGCGTGGACCGCGTCGTTCTGAAGGTCAACGACGCCGAACTCAGGCTCGAACAGGTAGCTCATGAACATGCCGGTGGAGATGATGACCCACTCCATCTGGTTCTGACTGCGCAGCAACTCACGCACGTCGAGCTGTGCGTCGAAGATGTCCTGCGGGCCGCCGCGACCGATCACGTCGAAATCAACTCCGAACTGCCAGGGGAAGTATCGGGGAATGCCTGACTGCAACGCTGCCCGCGCCAGCTTCATCGGTGTGTTGATGCCGGCGGCATAACCCACGCAGCCGATCACCGTGTCGTAGCATGCGAAAACTACAGCAAGCTCATCAATGGAGCTTTTCACCAAATCTCCTAGGACGATCTCGATGCCGAGGCTTTGCATCTCCGCGATATCCCGCTGCTTGGAGTGCTCGGAGGATTCCACGGCACTGGCGCGCAGCAGCACACTGATCTTGGCGCCGGCCACACTATTGGCGCGGCGTGCGACGTTGCGAAGCACCGGTAGGCCGAGTTCGCCTGCGCCGAGGACGAGGATGTTTTGAGACGTCGCGTTAGGGTCTAATTGGTTCATCATGTGGAAAAAAATGAGAGAGTTCAGCCAGTCTAGCCACGCATCGCTGGCAATGTAAGAAGGCACACGCGTGATACCGGGAGCAAAACCACAGTGAATCGAGACGAAATTCTTCAATACGCGCAGACCGTTTGCGATGGCCTGCGAGACGATGATGATGGGGTGCGACGCGAGTTGCTAGCGCATGCCGGAAACCGCTGGTCGCTTGGCATCCTTCACACGCTGGGCGTGTATGGCAGGTTGCGCCACGCGGAGATCGGCAGGCGCATGCACGGTGTCACCCAGCGCATGCTGACGCTGACACTGCGGCAGTTGGAACGTGATGGCTTGGCGCTCCGCCATGACTTCAAAGAAGTACCGCAACGGGTGGAGTACGAGTTGTCGGAAACCGGCATGGATCTGCTTCTTCGCATGGTGCCGCTGTGGACGTGGATTGTTGAAAATGCTGACCACTTTCGAAAAGCTAGGCAAAAGTTTGACACTCTTCACCTCGATGCCGACTCATAGCCTGCTGCGGTGTCAACTAATAAAGCGGTCAGCCAAGCCGACATTAGCAACGGCGGCTTATGGCCGTTAGTACGCCAGCCTCGTCGATCCTGCCAATTCAACTGGTCGATGCAACACAATGATCGCATCCCGCGGAAGGAGTGCTGGCATGAAGCAAAGACCGAGGATTTACTACACCGAGACGCAGAAAGCAATGATGTGGGAGCGC
>JBBKVU010000188.1:0-2692 GCA_037968595.1 Comamonas sp. | reverse complement strand
GCCGGCAGCGGCGCGCGCGCGCCAGCCTGCACCGGTGTGCGCACCGCATCGGGCACCGGGAATGCCACAGCGGCGGCCAGCGCGGCCACCACCATCACGGCGCAAAATAGCTGGAACAGCACCGGGCCACCGAGCTGCGCCACCAGCGGTGGCGCCGCGCCCATGAAAGCGATTCCGAACACCGCCAGCGCCATGCCCACAATGGCAAACAGCCGGTGCGGGCGAGCGCTGCGCGCGATGGTGCCGTGCGTGGCGCTGAGCGCCGCGCCCGAGGCCATGCCGCCAAGCGCGTGCAGCGCAGCGAGCGTGGCGAAGTCGTTTACGCGGGCCGCGACGCCGAAGGCCAGCGCTGCCAGGCCAAAGCCCAGCGTTGCCACCAGGCGCCCATTGAGCCGGTCGAAACGTGAAGCCAGCGCCACACTGGCCAGCACCGCCCCGACGAGAAACAGCGAGGCCAGCATGCCGGCCTGCTGCGCATCGAAGCGGTATTGCGCGACCAGCGTGCCTACCCAAACGGGCAGCGCCACCAGGTCGACCATGCCCGCGCAGTGGCCTATCATCAGCGCGCTGCGCCCGCGCCTGGAGTCCGTGGTGATCATGGGCGGCACCTCAGATGGGTTCGGCCAGGGCCATCAGCGAGCTGCGCATGATGCGCGCGTGCTCTTCCTTGTCGCCGCCTTCGATCTCGATCTCTCCCAGGCGCGACGAGTTCTCGACCACCATGCGGCAACGCTCCCAGCGGCGCGCCTCGAACGCGGCCAGCGCCGCAGGCACGTCATGCGCGCCGCGCGCCAGTTCCTCGGCCAGCACCAGCGCATCCTCTATTCCAATGCAGGCGCCCGACGCCAGATGCGGCGTGGTCGCGTGCACGGTGTCGCCGATCAGCACGATGCGTCCACGCGACCAGGGCCTCGGCACCAGCAGGCCCTCGAGCGGGCGGAACACGATCTGCGAGTGCTCGCCCAGCTGGGCCCGGATCGACTGCAGCGCGGGCGCGCTGAAGTCTTCGAGCAGGCCGCGCAGACGTTCGACAAAGGTCGCGGGATCGACATGCTCGTTGGTCGGCCGCGGCTCGGTGACGAACAGGTACATCTCGGTCTTGGAAACCGGATTCACGCCGGGCTTGACGCGCGGCCCCATCCACATGGTCGCGGTCTCGATCTCGGGCAGGCGCGGCAGCACCGCGCGCCACACGGCCTGGCCGCTGTAGACCGGCCTGGCCACGTCGGGCAGCAGCGCTTCGCGCACCTTGGAGTACAGGCCGTCGGCGCCTATCACCAGGTCGTAGCGGCGGCGCTGGCCGTCGGTGAACTCCACGTCCACGCCCTGGTCGTCCTGCGCAAAGCGCGTGAACGTGCAGCCCAGGCGGATATCGGCGCCGCTGGCGCGCGTCGCATCGGCGAGAATGCGCGCCAGCACCGGGCGCAGTATCCCGGCACCGCCGGGAACATCGCCACCGGCGATGCGCGGCGTCGGCAGTTCTGCCACCTGCGGACCGTGGGGCAGACACAGGCGCACGCCGTCGGCCACATGGCCCTGGGCCAGGAAGGCGTCAAGAATGCCCAACTGGCGGAAGGCGCGCAGCGTCGCCCCGCCCAGGCTGATGCCGGCGCCGTAATTGCGCCAGCCGGCGTCAAGCTCGACCAGGTCGACGGCGTGGCCCTGCTTGCGCAGTTCGATGGCCGCCGACATGCCGGAAAATCCACCGCCGATGATGAGAATGCGTTGTGTCATTTCTTGTCTCCAGTTATTTTTTTAGGGCGCCAGGTGCAGGTCGCCGTCGGAATCCACCGCTATGTCCACGGGCGTCAGCGCATCGCCAAGGCAGGGCCCCAGTGTGCAGATGCCGGTCAGTGGATCGAACAGCGCGCCATGCGCGGCGCAGACGATGTGGCGCCCGGATGCGTCCAGATAGGCGTCGCGGCGCCAGGGCAAGGGTGTGCCGTGGTGCGGGCAGGCGTCACGCCAGGCTCGCAGCACGCTGCCGCGTCGCAGCACGAACACCGTGGCCTGGCCCGCGCTTTCGGTGTCGAAGCCGCGGGCGCCGCCATCGGGCAGTTCATCGACATTGCAAAGCCGCATCGCGTGCTCCGTCTCAGTGCGCGGGCTTGCCAGCGGCCGTTGCAGCGGACGGCGGACCGCCCGCACCAGCGCCCGGAGGCGGCCCGCTCGGCGCCCACTTCTCGCGGTGCTGGAACAGGAACAGCTGCGAGGCATCGGCGCCCATGGGCGCTTCGCGCGCCGCCCAGTGCTCGTCGTGCCGGTCCATGTCGGCGTCGTACTCCACATGGCAGCCCAGCGGCGAATTGAAGTACCAGAACCAGTTGCTGCCGAAGCGATGGCGGCCCGGCCCCCAGAAACTCTGGTAGCCCTTCTCGACAAAGCGCGTGCCGGCCAGCAGCAGCTCGGTCGGGCCGCCCATGTGGAACGTGAAATGCTCGCAGCCTTTCATGAACGGCGGCGTCTGGATCATGAACAGCGAATGGTGTTCCTGCGTGCCTGCGGGCCGCAGGAACGGGCCCACGCCGAGGAAGCGGTCGGTGCAGACAAAGCCCAGCCGCGTGTAGAACGCCTCGGCCTTGGCCGCGTCGGGAACGAAATACACCACATGCGACAGCGAACGCGGCAGCGCGGGCAAGGCGTCGTCGACGGCCGTGACATTGGGCGCGCGCTGCCGCGTTCGCTGTCGCAT
>JBBKVU010000187.1:0-7926 GCA_037968595.1 Comamonas sp. | reverse complement strand
GAGCTGCGCCGCGCAGGTGGCGGCCGACAGGCCTCAGGCGGGCGGGTTCAGCGCAGCCTCATTCGCCCTGGGCCGTTGCCATGAGGCGTGCGGGCGCTGCCACCGGCAGCCTACGCCCGGCCATGGCGCGCGGGACTGGCGCTGCGTCCGCAATATGGCCGACCTCATTTGCATCGAGCGTGAACACCTCCACGGCCTTGACCAGTTCGCGCGCCTGGGTGTTCAGTGCGGCGGCCGCCGCAGCCATCTCTTCGACCAGCGCGGCATTCTGCTGTGTGGACTGGTCCATCTGGGTGACGGCTTCGCCGACCTGGCCGACGCCCGCGCTTTGCTCGCGGCTGGCCGCGCTGATCTCGCCCATGATGTCGGTCACGTTGCGTATCGCGTTGACGACTTCGGTCATGGTCGCTCCGGCCTTGTCGACAAGCAGACTGCCTTGCTCCACGCGCGCCACGCTGGAGGTGATCAGTCCCTTGATCTCCTTGGCGGCTTCGGCGCTGCGGTGCGCGAGGCTGCGCACTTCGCCCGCGACCACGGCAAAGCCGCGGCCCTGCTCGCCCGCACGTGCGGCTTCGACGGCGGCGTTGAGCGCGAGGATATTGGTCTGGAAAGCAATTCCGTCGATCACCGAGATGATGTCGGCAATCCTGGCGCTGCTGGCATTGATGCTCTTCATGGTCTCAATGACTTCGGCCACGACCGTGCCGCCCTGGCCGGCCACCAGCGAGGCATTGACCGCGAGCTGGTTCGCGGTTTGCGCATTGTCGGCATTCTGGCGCACGGTCGAGCCCAGTTGCTCCATGGAGGATGCGGTCTGCTCCAGCGCCGCTGCCTGCTCTTCGGTGCGTGCCGACAGGTCGTTGTTGCCCGAGGCAATCTGCGCGCTGCCCGCGGCCACTGCTTCGGCATTGCGCCGCACCTGACCCACGGTGTGCACCAGGCTTTGCTGCATCTGCTGCATGGAGCGCAGCAGCTGACCGGTCTCGTCATTGGAAGTCACTTCGATGCGCGTGCAGAGATCGCCCGCGGCAATGCGGTCCGACACTTCCACCGCGCGGCGCAACGGGACGACGATGGAGCGGATGATGCTGACCGCGAGCACGCTGGCCAGCAGCACCGCGAGAATGGCGGCAATCAGGATGTCGCGCTGGAGTGCGGCGCCGCTCGCCTCGGCGCGCTCGCCGGACTGCTTGGCCAGCGTCTCTTGCAGTGCCAGTTGCTGCTGGATGTCGGCGTGGTAGGCGCGCTGGACGGCGCGGTAGTTTTCCTCGAGAAACGATATGGCCTCGTCCTTGCGCCCCTGCTGCAGCAGCGCGAGGTATTCGTTGCCCGATTTCAAGAAGGCCGCACGCGAAAGCTGCATCTTTGCCAGGTTGGCCTTGCTCTCGGGCGTGTCGGTCAGGGTGTCCAGCGTCGTGAACTGGGCCTCGACCTGGACCTTGCCTGCGGCAATCCGCTGCAGCGCCGATTGCTGGATGGCGCTGGAGTTGAAGATGGCGAGATTGCGCACCAGGATGGCCTCTTCATTGACCTGGTCGAAGACGATGTTCAGCGACTTGCTCAGCACCGCACGCCGCTGCAGTACATCGGCCAGTTCGGCGCGCTGGCTTGCCGAGCGCCACAGGCCTATCGAGGCCAGCGCAATCAGCAGCAAGACCATGATGGTGAAGGCCGCGATCAGCCGTGAAGAGATTTTGAGTCGGTTCATTGGGGAAGTTCTCAGGCAAAAGGGCAGCATTGACGGTGGCCCACAGCACCTGCATGGCGGTGCCGGCGGGGCGGTAGGTGCTTTGCTGCCAGGAAAAAAGGGGGCGTTGCGGCTGTGCCGCGTAGGGAGAGGGCGCTGATGCAGAGGAAGAGGGGGAAGGGTGTGCGCTGCCCAGTGCCTGGCCCGGCGGAAATGGCCAAGGCGAGTACTGGATGTGTGGTAACAAATTGCGCAGATTCTTACGCTAGCTTTCTGTCTGTCATGCGGGGTGCCGATTCTCGGGCTTGACTTATGTCATGCACTGTCAGACAAGGGCTGAAGTTCGATCTTTCGATGCAAGCGCGTGACCGCGTTACAGGCACGATGCCGCAGGAGCACGCGCCCGACCGCGCAGCGCGCGCTGCTGGTGAATTGCCGCCTTGCGCTTTTTCCCGAAACGCATAAACAAGCACGAAAAGCTTCGTACTCCGAGGGGCAAAGGACTGCCGCAAGATGAATGTCTGTTTGTCCTTCCGCACATTTCCGGCATGCGCTTCTCCATGACTTCCCTCGTTGCTCCTGTCGCTATCGCGCTCAACTCCATGCACCTTCTGCCGGCCACGGCGGCTTGAGCGGGAGTGCCCATGATCAAAGCGATTGCAACGCGGCGTGCCCGGCTGCGCACCGCGGCAGCCCCCGCGGCGCTGGACGGTAGCACTTCGGCCGGTGCCGCCTTCGGCAACGACCGCAACCTGCGCATGGTGCGGCCTCTTGCGCCCGGAGGCGCAATGGATGTGCTGGTCCGGGGGCTGGCAAATGCCCCGGCCGCGCGGCTTGGCACCAGTTTCGTGGTCGAGAACCGCGCGGGCGGCAACCTGGCGCATGAACTGGTGGCGGGCGAGAAGCCCGACGGCCACACGCTGCTGCTGACCAGCAATGCGCTGGTGGCCAAAGTCACGCTGTTCGAGGGCAAGGTGCGCTACGACCCGGTGCGCAGCTTCGTGCCTGTGAGCATCATCGCGCGCTGCGTATCTGATTGGCGTGCTGGACTTTCTGCAGAACGCCGAGCAGTTGCCACCGATCTCAAGCTGAGCGCGCAGCCCATGCCCGCGCACCGACCACGGCGCGGTTGCATGCCCGAATAGTGCGCTGAGGCGCGAACATCTGGGTGAGAAATCATGGTGCGCCCGCTGCGTGCAACTGAGGCATTGCGGGCCTTGCCGGCTTCCAGGCCAACAGCCTCGCGCGTGGCTTGGCGTCACCGGGCATGGGCAAACGCTTGAAGGTGTTCATCGACGCTCTGGGCCGCTCAGATCAAGCGGATCAGGCTCTCCTGATGCCCGGCTCTATCCGCTATTTCCACCCTGCGGCCCGGCCCAAAGGAGATGCCCGAAAATCCGCGTCCTGCGACAATTCGCCTCGCGCGCGGCTGCGTCCCAAGTCCATGCGAGGCCCCGGCCGTCGCCGCCTAGCGGCTGAGCCGCTCCCGCGCCTTGCTCCTGGCCGGGCGGATCACGCGCCTAGCCCGCCTGCGCCGACACATTCATCATCCATGGTTCTCGACCCTTTCACTCTGCTTGTCCTCACCGCGGCCATGGCTGCCGCTTCGGCCCTGTACCTCGCCGCCGAATGGAGCAGCGTGCGCGAGCGCTCGCTGCTGCTCTGGAGCGCGGGGTTTGCCATCGTCACCGTGGGCAGCGTGCTGGCACTGCTGCGTTCCAGTGGCTATGTGCTGTTTGGCATCTGGTTTCCCAACGGCTTGCTGATCGTCGCCCACTGGTTTTTCCTGGCAGGCGTCGCCGGGTTCATGCGCGTGCGTCTGCCGCACGCCTGGTGGCTGCTGGCCGTGGCCTGGCTGGCGATGCTGTTGCTGCCCGATGCTCCCTGGTGGTCCAAGGCGATGATGGGCGTGCAGTCACTGCTCATTGCCGTCACCACCTTGCGCGCCGGACTGCTGCTGCACCCTCAGGGCGGCGCGTTGAGCGTGGGCGCGTCGCAGCTGCGCTTCGTGCTGCTGGCGCATGGCCTGTTCTATCTCGCCAAGGCCGCTTCCACCTTGGCGCCGGACGCCTTCGTCAACCTGGCCAGTTTCCGCGGCGCGGTGATCCTGATCTCGCTGGTGGAAGGCGTGATGGCGATCATGCTGCTGGCGATGTCCATGACCGGCACGGAGCGCCATCGCCGCGAGGAGCGCATCGCGCAGATCGCCGCCCGCGACCCGCTGACCGCCCTGGACAACCGCCGCGCGCTCTATCTGCGCGCACCGCTGCTGCTGGAGCAGGCCTCTCCGGCCAGTCCTGGCGCGCTGCTGCTGATCGATATCGACCACTTCAAGCAGGTCAACGATCTGCACGGCCACGATGCCGGCGACCGCCTGCTGGTGACCCTGAGTGACCTCATTCGCGGCGCGCTGCCCCATGGCGCGCTGGCCGCACGGCTGGGAGGGGACGAGTTCGTGATTGTGCTGCGCGGCGTCTCCGGTGTCACCGCGCAGGCGCTGGGTCATAACTTGCGCGAGGCGTTCGCGCAGCAGGCGCGGGCGATGTTCGCAACGCCGCAGCCGGTGTCGTTGAGCATAGGCGCAAGCTTGTTCGACCAGCCCGACACGGAGCTGTCGGACTGGCTCAAACGGGCCGATGAAGCCCTCTACACATCGAAGCGCAAGGGACGGGACCCGATGGAGCTGGTCGCGCTTGCGCCGGGGCGGCCGCACTGACGATCCGAGCGCTTTTGGGTTGGCTATGGTGTCCGTCACCTGCGGTGGCGTCTTCTTGCTGCCAGGTTTGTCTTTGTTCCATGCCTGGCAGATGACGCTCAGGTCGGCCCAAGTGAAGCACCTTCAGGGGGCCATGTTTTCGGGACGGCCCAAGTCCAGCAGATGTCGGCTTATCGAAACCGTTCAAGGATTCAGTCCTGCGACGGGGATGGTCACCAGAAGAACTGCGGGGTTGGCTACGACCATGCCCACGCCTGCAGCCATATAAATCGGCGAAAGCAGCCGCATGGCGTCTGCGCTGCTTTGTGAATCCATCACTTCGACCTGATAGCGCTTGCTCAGAGCCATCGCGCTTGCGGGCGTCGCATCCTTGCCTGGGACATAGCGGTTGCCCACCATGAAGGCGGTGTAGTAGATGAGGCCGTCTTGAGTTTCGCCATAGCCCAGCTTCCTGGCCTCAGCCTTATCCTGCGAAGTCGCGCTTGGTGCCAATTGGAGCCTGACATAACCGGCGGTCTTGCCCCCCGCTCCGACATTGAAGGGCCTGATCATCTCGGCGCTCAGGTGGCGGCGGAAGCCGGCTCTGAACGACGACGCCATGATCGAATCGGTTTCAAAAATGTAGTGATATTGGTCGCCCAGCACCACGAACATGCTTGAATCCGATGACATGCCTAGCGTTGAGAACGTTTCGGTGTAATGTCGCGTGCGCGCACATGCCGAAAGAATTATGACGAGCGCCCCAAGAGTCAGTGCGCGAAGCAGCTTTGGTGTGGCCATCGTTGGTTGCATCGGCATATTCGCCAACACGGAAATCAGACATTCGTTGAGCTGATTGTATCGGCCGTGAAATTTGCAGCTGTGAGGACGCGTGGTGCGGCGCCTGTTGCGGATTTCGGTTGAGTTGACCGCCTGGCCCGCTTTTTTGCTGACCAGACGGCTGGCCGTGACCAGCTACGTTTTGCTGGATGTAGCTTTTGCAGGCACTTGCGCAAACCACTGCTTCAGGCTGAGAGCTGACGCAGGAGCTTCAACATCGAATGTCGGCGGCGATCAACAGCTGAACTTGATGGTCTCTGGCTGCAATCTCCAAGAATCGGCATTCAAGGATTTCCGCAGCCCTTGTCGGCAACCACCCGACCCGACCCCTTGACGACGATTCACCGTGCCTTGAGGCAAAATCCAGTTGATCGGGGCAAGCCTGGCGTCAGGTCTGCCGGGAAGCCCATCTTGAAGAATGGAACAGCATCAATGGCACTGACAAAGAAGGGCGAGTTCTGGTACGGGACGACGTCCGGCGACACCCAAGCCGAGCTGCGCAGCTACAGCGTTGCGAATCGCCATGAGGCCGTCCGGTTTGCCTCGTCCAAATGCGATTGCGGGTGCCGGACTTTTGCGCTGCAGACAGATGAAGAAGCCGGCGTGGCAATCCGCACCTGCACCGACTGCGGGCAGGAACACCTGATGGGCGACAGCGCGGACTACGTTGAAGCGGCCGCCCCCGAGGCGCACGAGTGCGTGTGCGAGAACGAGGCCTTCGAGCTGATGTCCGGCGTCTCCGTGTACGAGGGCACACATGACGTGCGCTGGTACTACATCGCTTGCCACTGCGTGGAATGCAATCTGGTTGGGGTCTTCGCAGACTGGAAGTGTGAAGCGGGTGATGCGGCGGCCTTCCTCGCCAAGGTATGAGCGCGCGCCCCCCGCAGAGATCATGTTCGCAGGCTCGAGCGGCCAAGGAGTGTCATGGGGTGGTTGGTGGACTTGGCTGTATCAATGATGGCATCGCTGCAAAGCAGTATTTGGTCCATGAAGACATGTTTGGCTGGTTACCGACGGTCAGGAGTGGCCTACCATCAGAGGCTCATCGTTTGTTCTGAGACGCGAGAACCGTGCCAGTGCGCATCGGCTATAGCGACGGCTTAGGCCTCGGGCCAGGTGGAACCCCGTTGCGCCTGATTTCCTCCATCGCGCCGTTAGACTTGTACTACCGCCCACCAATGAAGTTGGGCATTTTTTGACAGGCCAGACGCTAGAACGACCAGCGATGAAAACCGACTCGCATACCTACGAGCCCCGCAAAGGGCACCGACTGCCGCATGATCCCTTCAATGCCATCGTCGGCCCGCGACCGATAGGGTGGATTTCGAGCAGGAGCGCGAGCGGACGGGTCAATCTGGCACCCTACAGCTTCTTCAACGCCTTCAACTACGTCCCTCCCATCATCGGCTTCTCCAGCATCGGTTGGAAAGACACGGTGCGCAATATCCAGGAGACTGGCGAGTTCGCGTGGAATCTCGCCACGCGTGAGCTGGCCGATGCCATGAACCAGACCTGTGCCGCTGTCCCGCCGGAGGTGGATGAGTTCGAGCTGGCAGGGCTGGAAGCCGTGGATTCGGAGTTGATACGGGTGCCCAGGGTCGCTCAGAGCCCGGTGACCTTCGAATGCCGATTGACCGACATCCACCAGTTGCGTACCGCCAGCCATGAGCCGATTCCGTCCTGGCTGGTGCTTGGGGAGGTGGTAAAGGTCTACATCGATCATCGGCTGCTCAAGGACGGTGTGTTCGATACGGCAAATTCCCGGGCGATTCTGCGCGCGGGAGGGCCAGCGGACTATTTCTCTATCGGCGAAGCGCAGAAGTTCCGCATGTATCGTCCGAAATAGCAGATGGCGTTTGCCTACCCCAGGAAGCCAGCCTGAGTCCAATATCTGTTGCTGGGTTGTCTGCAGCATGACCGACACCGTGAGTGGCCATGTCCGAGCGCCAGGCTGTAGCCCGAGACACAGTGGCCTTCCCATGCTTCAGTAAAACAAGCGCATCTGGGCCCTCCTGCAGGCGGCCATGGACGGCCACGGGCCTGCAAGGCCCATCCGGAAAAAACAAAAGCAGAGTGACGCACCAACGAAAGTACAGTGACGTTCCGCAGCTGCGGAACGTCACTCCACTTTCGTTTGACGCCTTCGCTAAGTCATTGTTTTGCATGAGCACTCGTCCAAAGTGCGTCATTGGACTTTCGTCGAGTGCGTCACTGATCTTTCGTTTTTTCCGATTTTGCGTCACTGAACTTTCCGACGTACCCCCATTTTCAGTAGCGCTTGGCTTTGGAGTCCGGGGTTAATTTAACTGGTTTTGGATCAGCCTCTGGGCGTAGGCCGCTGGGGTCAACCCGCCAAGTACCTTCTTGGGACGCTCCTCGTTGTATTCCCGGCGCCAGGCTTCTACGATCACCCGGGCGTGCGCCAGGCTGGTGAACCAATGCTCATTCAGACATTCATCGCGGAACCTCCCGTTGAATGATTCGATGTAGGCGTTCTGGTTGGGCTTGCCCGGTTCGATCAGGAACAGTTGCACACCCCGTGCATGCGCCCAACTCACCATCGCGCGGCCGCAGAACTCCTTGCCGTTGTCGGTTCTGATCGCCTTGGGCAGCCCCCGCGTACTGGCCAACTGCTCCAAGATACGCACCAGTTGGTTGCCACTCAGTGCACGCTCCGGCACGATGGCTACCGCCTCGTGCG
>JBBKVU010000186.1:0-9930 GCA_037968595.1 Comamonas sp. | reverse complement strand
GCGCTGGGCGACGCGACTGCGGGCGCCGCGCCTGCGGTCGAGTCGCCGCTGGTGTTTTCCGTGGCCAACGGCGTGCTTGACCTGGAATTCGCCGGCCAGCGCACGCGCGCCCAGGTGCACCAGCTCGGCGAGCAATACCATGTGTTCACGCCGCGCGGGGCGCAGACGCTGACCGGCATCGACCTGCTGGCCCATGCGGGCGAAGCCCAGACAGAAGGCGGGCGCCTCACGGCCCCCATGCCCGGCAAGCTGGTGTCGTTTGCCGTCAAGGTGGGCGACAGCGTGAAGGCCGGACAGGCGCTGGCGGTGATGGAGGCCATGAAGATGGAGCACACCATTGCCGCGCCGCACGACGGCCTGGTCGAAGAGCTGCTGTACCTGCCTGGCGATCAGATCGGCGACGGCGCCGAACTGCTGCGCCTGGCGCGCGCCCAGGCCGGCGCTTAGCCGCATAGACGCAAAATCCCTGGGCTTATGGCGGCCATGCCGCCCAAGCCGGGGTACGCTCAGCCCCCATGAAAATCACTTTTTGCTGTACCGATATCAAGTCCGGCCCCTGGATCGAGGGCCTGCGCGCTGCCTTGCCCGATGCCGAGGTGTCGGTCTGGCAGCCGGGCGAGCCGCAGGCCGACTATGCGCTGGTCTGGGCCCCGCCCCAGCAGTTCATGGACGAGCAGCCTGGCCTCAAGGCGATGTTCAATCTGGGCGCCGGCGTCGACGGCCTGCTGCGGCTGAAGCTGCCCGCGGGCGCGGCCGTGGTGCGCATCGAGGACGCCGGCATGGCGGGGCAGATGGCCGAATATGTGTGCCAGGCCGTGATCCGGCATTTCCGCGAAATCGATGTCTACGAAGCCGACATGGCGCGCGGCGAATGGTCGTTTCGCAAGCCGCGGCTGCGCAGCGACTTCCCGGTCGGCGTGATGGGCCTGGGCGTGCTCGGTCAGCGCGTGGCCCGGGCGCTCGCGCATTTCGAGTTTCCGGTCAACGGCTGGAGCCGTTCACCGCGTGAACTGGAAGGCATCCGCACGTACAGCGGCGCCCAGGGCTTTGGCGACTTCCTCGGCGCGAGCCGGGTGCTGGTCAACCTGCTGCCGCTGACGCCCGACACGCGCGACATCCTCAACGCCGACACGTTCTCGCGCCTGCAGGCTGGCGCCTATGTGATCAACGTCGCGCGCGGCGACCACCTGGTCGAGCAGGACCTGATCGATCAGATCGATTCCGGTCATCTGGCCGGCGCCACGCTGGATGTGTTTCGCACCGAGCCCCTGCCCGCGGAGCATGCGTTCCGCCGCCATCCGCGCATCCGGCTCACGCCGCATGCGTCGGCGCGCACGCTGCGCGAGGACAGTCTCGCGCAGATGGTCGCCAAGCTGCAGGCGCTGGCCCGCGGCGAGCCTTTGACCGGTGTGGTCGAAGGCCACCGTGGCTACTGAAATCCTGCGTCCGCAGCACAATCTACTACCCTACGGAATGAATACCATGCGCTATCCCTCTCGCGTCAAACTGGTGGATGTCGGCCCGCGTGACGGCCTGCAGAATGAAAAGCAGACCGTGCCCGCGGCGGTGAAGATCGAGCTCGTGCACCGTCTGCAGGCCGCAGGCCTGCGTGAAATCGAAGTCACCAGCTTTGTCAGCCCCAAGTGGGTGCCGCAGATGGGCGACAACGCCGAAGTCATGGCCGGCATCACGCGCCAGCCCGGCGTGCGCTACTCGGTGCTCACGCCCAACATGCGCGGCTTCGAGTCTGCGCTGGCCAGCCGGCCCGACGAGATCGTGGTGTTTGCCGCGGCCAGCGAGGCCTTCAGCCAGCGCAACATCAACTGTTCCATTGCCGAAAGCATAGAACGCTTTGCGCCCGTGGTCGAAGCCGCGCGCGCGGCCGGCATCTATGTGCGCGGCGCGATGTCGTGCACCGTGGGCTGCCCCTACGAAGGCGAGATCGCGCCCGAGCGCGTGGGCTATCTCGCAGGCCTGATGAAAGGCATTGGCGTGCAGCATGTGGGCGTGGCCGACACCATCGGCGTGGGCACGCCGATCAAGGTGCAGCGCGCGATCGAGGCCACGCTGGCGCATTTCGCGCTGGACGATGTCTCGGGCCATTTCCACGACACCTACGGCCAGGCATTGAGCAACACGCTGGCTTCGCTCGAGATGGGCATCTGGCAGTTCGACACCTCGGTGGCCGGGCTGGGCGGCTGCCCCTATGCCAAGGGTGCCACCGGCAATGTGGCGACCGAAGACGTGGTCTACATGCTGCAGGGCATGGGCATTGAAACCGGCATCGATCTCGATGCGCTGATCGACGCCGGCCAATACATCAGCGATTTCCTCGGCCGACCCACGCAGTCGCGCGTCGCCAAGGCCTTGCTGACCAAGCGGGAAGCTGCCTGTGACGCTGTCTGAGATTCCGGTGGTCGCGGCGCCCGTCGTGGTGGAAAAACCCCTGATCGACATTCCCGTCGCGCTCGCGCAGCGCGCCGCGCTGATAGCGGCCGAAGGCGGCTTTGCCGAGGATTTCGACGGCGTGGTCACTTCGCCCTGCATCAGCGTCTGCCGCATGACCGCCGATCGCAGCCATTGCCAGGGCTGCTTTCGCACGCTCGATGAGCTGCGTGCCTGGGGCAAGGTCGATGCCGCGCAGCGGCGGGCCATCTGGGCGCAGCTGCTGGAGCGGGCGGGCATTGCGCATCCGGCGACGGCGGTGGCTCGCGCCGATTAGCAATACCGGCCCTTCGATCCTTCGACAGGCTCAGGACTCAGGGCGAACCGTAAGACCCCGAGTACCCATTACTCCTGGATTCTTTTGTCGTGGATGCACCCAGAAAATCCCTGAAGTATCACGCACGATATGGAGCCGTTCGTGCTGAGCTTGTCGAAGCATGAACGGCCAGGCCTCAAAGTGAGCTCCGAGCATGAAACACATCACCTTCCATCTCGATTTCGTCTCTCCCTATGCCTGGCTGGCGTTCGAGCGCATGCCCGAAGTGCTTGAAGGCCTGAGCTACACCGTGGCCTACCGGCCCGTGCTGCTGGGCGCGCTGCTGCAACGCGACGGCAATCCCGGCCCGGCAGGCATTGCCGCCAAGCGCGCCTGGACCTATCGCCATGTGCACTGGCTGGGCGCATCCCTGGGCGTGGGCCTGGCCATGCCGGCCGAGCACCCTTTCAATCCCTTGCCGCTGCTGCGCCTGGCGCTGCAGTGCAGCGACGACGGCAGCATCAACCGCTATGTGGCCGGCGCGGTGCTGCGCCATGTCTGGCAGGGCGGTCAGGCGGCGCTCGATGGCCAGCGCCTGGCGCAATTGCAGCAGCAGCTTGGGGAGCAACTGCGCACCGACGACCAGGCCGCCCAGCGCGCCAAGGACTGGCTGCGCGCGAACACCGATGCCGCAGCCGCGGCCGGCGTGTTTGGCGTGCCGGCCTGGGAAGTCGACGGCAGGATCTTCTGGGGGCTGGACAGCCTGCCCATGCTGCGTGCCTGCCTCGCGCAGGAGCCCTGGTTCGAGGCCGGGCATTGGGATGAACTGCCGCGCACGCCATCAGGTCTGAAAGGCTGAAACGACTTTCAGGGCGCAGTTTTCACATCGCAAAACGTGGTCCAAGGGTTGGACCTGAGAATGTCAGCGCTGCGTCAGTTTGGTGCAAGTTCCTGTTGGTTTGGTGTCAGAGAGGGGTCAGTGCCGTCTCCAAGAATGGGGGTGACCGCTGTCGGCGGTACCAATAACCAACAGGAGACAAAAGCATGGCCATCAACGCTTCATCAGGCGTGGGTGTCAAAGGGGCGGCGCCACGCCCCATGACCCCGGAAGAACGCAAAGTCATTTTTGCGTCATCACTCGGCACGGTTTTCGAGTGGTATGACTTCTACCTTTACGGTTCGCTGGCGGCCATCATCGCCAAGCAGTTCTTCAGCGGTCTTGACGAAGGCTCGGCCTTCATCTTTGCGCTGCTGGCGTTTGCCGCAGGCTTCATCGTGCGGCCTTTCGGCGCGCTGGTGTTCGGCCGGCTCGGCGACATGATCGGGCGCAAATACACCTTCCTGGTGACAATCCTGATCATGGGCCTGTCGACGTTCATCGTCGGTATCCTGCCCACCTATGCCTCGATAGGCGTGGCCGCTCCCGTGATCCTGATCATCCTGCGCATGCTGCAAGGCCTGGCGCTGGGCGGTGAGTACGGTGGTGCCGCAACCTATGTGGCCGAGCATGCGCCGCATGGTCGCCGCGGTGCCTACACCTCGTGGATCCAGACCACGGCGACGCTGGGTCTGTTCATGTCGCTGCTGGTGATCCTGGGCGTGCGCACCTCCGTGGGCGAAGCGGCGTTTGCCGACTGGGGCTGGCGCATTCCGTTCCTGGTCTCCATCCTGCTGCTGGGCGTGTCGGTCTGGATCCGCATGACGCTGTCCGAGTCGCCCGCCTTCCAGAAGATGAAGGCCGAAGGCAAGACCTCGAAGGCGCCGCTGGCCGAATCCTTCGGTGAGTGGAAGAACCTGAAGATCGTGCTGCTGGCGCTGTTCGGCCTCACGGCCGGCCAGGCCGTGGTCTGGTACACGGGCCAGTTCTATTCGCTGTTCTTCCTGACGCAGCAGCTCAAGGTGGATGCGATCACGGCCAACCTGATGATTGCCGCCTCGCTGCTGATCGCCACGCCGTTCTTCGTGGTGTTCGGTACGCTGTCCGACAAGATCGGCCGCAAGCCCATCATCATGCTGGGCTGCGTGCTGGCCGTGCTGACCTATTTCCCGGTGTTCAAGGCGCTGACCGAAGCCGCCAACCCGGACCTGGCCGCCGCCCAGGCCAAGAACAAGGTGGTGATCGTTGCCGACCCCGCCGAATGCTCGTTCCAGTTCAACCCCACGGGCACCGTGAAGTTCACGAGCTCCTGCGACGTGGCCAAGCAGGTGCTGGCATCGGCTTCGGTCAGCTATGACGCCGTCGATGCGCCTGCCGGCACGCCGGCGGTAATCAAGATCGGTACCACCGAAATCCCGAGCTTCTCGGCCAAGGGTCTGACGGCGGAAGATGCCAAGGCCAAGGACGTGGCGTTCAAGAAGTCGGTTGCCGAGGTGCTCAAGGCTGACGGCTATCCGGCAAAGGCTGATCCCGCGAAGATGAACAAGGTGATGATCGTCATCCTGACCTACCTGGTGCTGTTGGTGACCATGGTCTATGGTCCCATTGCCGCCATGCTGGTCGAGCTGTTCCCGACGCGCATCCGCTACACCTCGATGAGCCTGCCGTACCACATCGGCAATGGCTGGTTCGGCGGCCTGCTGCCCACGATGTCGTTTGCCATCGTTGCGCAGACCGGCAACATGTACAGCGGTCTCTGGTACCCGATCATCATTGCCGGCATGACCGCGATCATCGGCACGCTGTTCGTGCGTGAAACCAAGGACATCGACATCTACGCGGGCGACTGATCCGCAGCGTCTCCTCGAGGCGCAACGGTGCGCGGCGGCCCTGGCTGCCGCGCTTTGCATTTATGCACTCGGTGGCAGGATGCCGTTGCGCCAAAGTGTGGTGAGGAAGCATCAGTTTGCAGCGAAAGCCGCGGCGTTGTGGCTTTCTTCATCCTCGTGACTCTAGAATTTTCATCGTAGCCGGAGTGGGCGCCAGCGCCGCGCCGCCGCCCTGACTACTCCGCGTCTAAACATACAAATCAAGGAGCTCCCATGAACAACACCCAACGCGCATTGCTGGCCCTTCTGGCTGTCGCTGGCACCTCGGCCGCCATGGCCCAAAGCAGCGTCACCATCTACGGTCGTGTGAACACCACCGTCGAACGCCAGAAGGTCGGCGACGCCAAACTCACCGCCATGCAGAACAATGCTTCGCGTTGGGGCGTTCGGGGTTCCGAAGACCTGGGCGGTGGCCTCAAGGCCGGCTTCCAGCTCGAAAGCGGCTTTGCTTCCGATACCGGCGTCACGGCTTCGCAATTCTTCGGTCGTCAGAGCGAAGTGAACCTGTCGGGCGCTTTCGGTGCCCTGCGTCTGGGTAACTTCATCTCCGATTCGTACTACGCCACGGCTGACTACATCAGCATGCACAACCACGACACCGGCACTTCGGCCGACGTGCTGTACACCTATGTGATGCGCGACGTGAACAAGATCGGCTACCGCTCGCCCGCCTTTGGCGGCTTCAGCGCTGAAGGTGCGGTTTCGCTGAGCGAAAAGGTGGCAGGCGCGAAGAACGCTTTTGATCTTTCGGCAAACTACAACGCCGGTCCCCTGGGCCTGGGCCTGGGCTACACCAGCAACAAGGCTGTGACCGGTGTGTTCGGCGGCTTTGCGGGTGAAGCCCAGCAGGTCGCGCTGCGCGGCTCCTACGCCCTGGGTGCATTCACCCTGGGCGCGTACTACCAGTACGTCACGCTCGACAACATCAACGGCACCTCCACCGATGCCAAGCGCCATGCCTACCGCCTGGCTGCGATGTACGCCATGGGCGCGTCGGAATTCCACGCCAACTTCGGCCGTGCGGAAAAGATCAAGGCCGGCGGCAACAACCTGTCGGGCACGGCTGCGAACCAGTGGACCCTGGGCTACAACTACAACCTGAGCAAGCGCACCAAGGTCTACGGCTTCTACACCAAGGTCGACAACAACGCCAACATCAGCTACCAGGGCGGCGCTCCAGGCGCGGATTTCAGCTCGCTGGCCGTGGGCGTGCGCCACAACTTCTAAGGGCTTGACGGCCGCTGCCCGGACCGGGCCAGCGGCTGAAAGTCTGAACCTCCCCGCGCTTCGGTGCGGGGAGGTTTTTTTATGCGTTCGCGCTTTTGCCGCTTGCATGTGTCGATGGCTGCGGCACATTCACTGAATAAATACACAGTATTTGACTGGCATTATTTTCGCGCCCAGCGCGCCCCTCAGGACCAGTCCTAGAATGGTTCGCCTTCATTCAGAAAGACTGCCTGTATGTCCCAGGGACTGATCCGCATTCGCGGCGCGCGCCAGCACAATCTCCAGAACGTTGACCTCGACATTCGCACCGGCGAGCTGACGGTGGTCACTGGCCCGAGTGGATCCGGCAAGTCGAGCCTGGTGTTCGACACCCTGTATGCCGAAGGCCAGCGGCGCTACGTCGAGACCTTCAGCGCCTATGCGCGGCAGTTTCTCGACCGCATGGACAAGCCGGCCGTCGACCGCATCGAAGGCGTGCCGCCGGCAATTGCCATCGACCAGACCAACCCGGTGCGCAACTCGCGCTCCACGGTGGGCACGATGACCGAGCTCAACGACCACCTGAAGCTGCTGTTCGCGCGCGCCGCCAACCTGCACGACAAGCTCACGGCCCTGCCCGTGCGGCATGACACGGCAGAGTCCATCTACGCGGCGCTGGAGCAGCGCAGCGCGGCCGCGGGCGATCCGCGGCTGGCCATCACATTTGCGGTCGAGCTGCCGGCCAACACGTCGGCCGAGGAAGTGGAGCAATGGCTGTCGGCCAGCGGCTTCACCAAGGTCCAGGCCGAGCGCGAAGTGGAAATCGCCGCCGCCGCGCCGCCCGAAGGCGCCAAGGGCAAGGCCAAGAAGGCCGTGGCCGCGCCCACGCGCGTGAAGATGCTCGATGTGGTGGCCGACCGTTTCCGCCTGGGCCGCACCGAACGCGCGCGCGTGATGGAAGCCATTGAAGTGGCGCTCAAGCGCGGCAGCGGCCATATGACCGTCTACTGCCTTCCCGAGGAGGGCGAGCCCGATCTGTGGCGTTATTCGCTGGGCCTGCACTGCCCCGAAAGCGGTCTGGGCTACACCACGCCCATGCCCTCGCTGTTCTCGTTCAATTCCGCGGTCGGTGCCTGCGAGGCCTGCCGCGGTTTCGGCCGCGTGATCGGCGTCGACTGGGGGCTGGTGATTCCCAATGAAAAGCTGACGCTGCGCACCGGCGCGGTGAAGGCCATCCAGACCCCCGCCTGGAAGGAAATCCAGGACGATCTGCTGCGCCACGCCGAAGCCGAAGGCATTCCGCGCGACACCGCCTGGGCCAAGATGACGGCCGAGCAGAAAGCCTGGGTGCTTGACGGCTCGCCGCAATGGAACGGCAAGTGGAACCAGACCTGGTACGGCATCAAGCGCTTCTTCGAATACCTTGAAAGCAAGGCCTACAAGATGCACATTCGCGTGCTCTTGTCCAAGTACCGCAGCTACACCGAATGCCCGACCTGCCTGGGCGCGCGCCTCAAGACCGAAAGCCTGCTGTGGCGCCTGGGCAGCAAGGCCGGCGCCGACGCCGTGCTGCCGCCCGCGCAGCGCTTCATGCCTGCGGGTGTGTCGTGGAGCCGTGGCCAGCTTGAAGCCTTGCCCGGGCTGTGCCTGCACGACCTGATGCGGCTGTCGATCAACCGGCTGCAGCAGTTCTTCGCCACGCTCGTGCCCACCGAACAGGCCCAGGCCTCGGACGGCGAAGCCCAGGCGCTGAAGATGCTGCATGCCGAAATCCATACCCGGCTCAAATACCTGGCCGATGTCGGCATAGGCTATCTGACGCTGGACCGCCAAAGCCGCACGCTCAGCGGCGGCGAAGTGCAGCGCATCAACCTGACGACGGCGCTGGGCACCTCGCTGGTCAACACGCTGTTCGTGCTTGACGAGCCCAGCATAGGCCTGCACCCGCGCGACATGCAGCGCATCACCGAAGCCATGCAGCGCCTGCGCGACGCGGGCAATACGCTGGTGGTGGTCGAGCATGACCCGGCCGTGATGTTTGCCGCCGATCGCGTGATCGACATGGGCCCGGGCCCGGGCGCGCGCGGCGGCCAGATCGTGTTTGACGGCACGCCCGAAGACCTGCGCCATGCCGACACGCTGACCGGCGCCTACATGGGCGGACGCAAGCAGGTGGGCTTCGGCTTCAAGCGCATGGTCACGGACTCGACACCGCGGCTGGTGCTCGAAGGCGCGCGCGAGCACAACCTGCAGCACCTCGATCTCGACTTCCCGCTGCAGCGCCTGGTCACGGTCACGGGTGTCAGCGGCTCGGGCAAGTCCACGCTGATCCAGGATGTGCTGGCGCCGGCGCTGCTGCGCCACTTCGGCAAGCCCACGGACTCCGCGGGAGCTTTCGACCGCCTGATGGGAGCGGACCACCTGAGCGACGTGGTGTTTGTCGACCAGTCGCCCATAGGCAAGACCGCGCGCTCCAACCCGGCCAGCTATGTCGGCGCCTGGGACAGCATCCGCGAGCTGTTCGCGGTCGCGCCGCTGGCGCGCCAGCGCGGCTACACGGCGTCCAAGTTCAGCTTCAACAGCGGCGACGGCCGCTGCCCCACCTGCGGCGGCTCGGGCTTCGAGCATGTCGAGATGCAGTTCCTGTCCGACGTCTATCTGCGCTGCCCCGACTGCGACGGCCAGCGCTATCGCCCCGAAATCCTCGAAGTGCATATCGAGCGCCATGCGGTCGGCGAACTGCAGCCGCGCCGCCTGAGCGTTGCCGATGTACTGGAACTCACGGTGAGCGAAGCCGCGGTGCTGTTCGCCCAGGACCGCGACGTGGTGCGCGCGCTGCAGCCCATCGTCGAAGTCGGTCTGGAATACGTCAAGCTCGGCCAGCCCGTGCCCACGCTCAGCGGCGGCGAGGCCCAGCGCCTCAAGCTCGCGGGCTTTCTGGCCGAGGCCGCGAAGACCGCGTCCAAGTCGCGCCAGGCGATCGCGCGCAAGGGCACGCTGTTCCTGTTCGATGAACCGACCACCGGCCTGCATTTCGACGACATCGCCAAGCTGATGCGCGCGCTGCGCAAGCTGCTCGAGGCCGGCCACTCGCTGATCGTCATCGAGCACAACCTCGACGTGATACGCGCCAGCGACTGGCTGATCGACCTGGGCCCCGAGGGCGGCGAGGGCGGCGGCTTCATCGTGGCCCAGGGCACGCCCGAAGACGTGCGCCAGCACCCGACTTCGCACACCGCCCACGCCCATTGCCAGGT
>JBBKVU010000185.1:0-3766 GCA_037968595.1 Comamonas sp. | reverse complement strand
CCATTCTTAAAGGTGCATCCGCATGAACATCCGCCGCTTTACTGCCCCCACCTCGCGCGAGGCCCTGGCCAAGGCGCGCATGGCCTTCGGCGATGGCACTCTGATCCTGTCGAACCGTGCCACGCCCGAAGGCGTGGAAGTGACCGCCACCGCGGAAGACATGCTCGAACAGCTCGATGCCGGCGTCGCGCGAGGTGGGGGCAGTAAAGCGGCGGATGTTCATGCGGATGCACCTTTAAGAATGGGGCCAATGCGGATGGTGTGCGTCTCGGGAATCTCGCTGTGCGAGAGCACCTGCAGACGGGGAGCCACGCGCTTCAACAGACGGGCAATGGCGTTGCGGATCGAGTCGGGTACCAGCAGGCATGCGGGCATTCCCAGCTCTTCTTGTTTCTGGGCCACGTCGGCAGCCCGTTGTGTGAGGATTTCGGCCACGCCCGGGTCGAGCGAGGGGGCCGAAGGGTTGCCCAGCGCCTGCACCAGCAGACGCTCCAGGCCGGGCTCGATGGCGATCACGTTGAGTTCGCGCGTCGGGCCGTAGATCTGCTGGACGATGGCCGGCGACAGCGCAATGCGCACGCGGCGGGCCAGTTCCACGGGATCCTGGGTCACGGGTGCATGCTCGGCCAGGGTTTCAATGATGGTGCGGATGTCGCGGATATGCACGGCGTCTTCCAGCAGCAGCTGGAGCACTTTCTGGAACGTTGAGATAGACACCATTTTCGGAACCACTTCTTCAATCAGCTTGGGAGCCAGGCGCGCCACATGTTCGACGAGCTGCTGGGTCTCCGTGCGGCTCAGGAGCTTGGCCGCATGCACTTGCATCAAGTGTGACAAATGTGTCGCCATCACGGTTTCGGAATCAACGACGGTAAAACCTGCCATTTGTGCCGCTTCCTTCTGGCGTTCGTCTATCCAGTGCGCGGGCAGGCCGAAGGCCGGGTCGGTGGTCGGCGTGCCGATCAGCGGGGTGCTGATGCCGCCCGGGTTGATCGCCAGGAACATTCCGGGGAAGGCTTCGCCTTCGGCAATGCTCACGCCGCGCAGCGTCACGCGGTAGGCGCTGGGCTTGAGTTCGAGGTTGTCGCGCACATGCACGGCCGGTGGCAGAAAGCCGACTTCCTGCGCAAACTTGCGGCGCACGCCCTTGATGCGGGTCAACAGGTCGCCCTGGCGCTTCTTGTCGACCAGGGCGATCAGGCGGTAGCCCAGCTCCAGGCCCAGCAGGTCCACGGGCTGCAGATCGTCCCAGCTGGCTTCGCCGCCATCGGCAGCCTGCGCCTGCTGCTGCGCGGGCACGGCGGTCTTTGCGGCCTTCTCCGCCTGCTGGCGGCGCGACAGCACCCAGGCTCCATAGATCAGCGCGCCGCCCATGGCCAGGAACACGATGTGGGGCATGCCGGGAATCAGGCCCAGCAGCACGAGCACGCCGCCGGTCACGCCGAGCACGCGCGGCGACATGAACAGCTGGTCGACAATCTGCCGGCCCATGTCTTCGCCCTTGCCGACACGCGAGACCACCATGGCCGCAGCCACCGAGATCAGCAGGCCGGGAATCTGTGCGACCAGGGCATCGCCCACGGCCAGCAGCACATAGTTGTCTGCGGCCTGGCTGGCCGTCAGACCGTGCTGGGCCATGCCGATGATGAAACCGCCGACGATGTTCAGCAGCAGGATCAGGATGCCGGCAATCGCATCGCCGCGCACGAATTTCGAGGCGCCGTCCATGGAGCCGAAGAAGTTGGCTTCCTCGCCGACTTCCGCGCGCCGACGCTTGGCTTCGTCTTCGTTGATCAGTCCGGCGTTCAGGTCGGCGTCGACGGCCATCTGCTTGCCGGGCATCGCGTCCAGCGTGAAGCGCGCCGAGACTTCGGCGATGCGCTCCGCACCCTTGGTGATCACCACGAAGTTGATCACCACCAGAATCGCGAACACGATCAGACCGACGGCAAAGTTGCCGCCGATCAGGAAGTGGCCGAAAGCCTCGATCACCGCGCCGGCAGCGCCGGGGCCGGTATGGCCTTCAAGCAGCACCACGCGCGTCGAGGCGACGTTGAGCGACAGGCGCATCAGCGTTGTAAGCAGCAGCACCGTGGGAAAGGCGGCGAAGTCCAGCGGGCGGATCATGTAGGCCGCAACCATCATCACCATCAGCGCGACGGCGATGTTCAGCGTGAAGAAGGTGTCGAGCAGCCAGGGCGGAATCGGCAGCACCATCAGTGCCAGGATCGCCACCACCAGCAACGGGGCCGAGATGCCCTGTGCGGCGGCGCCGTATTTGCTGCCCATGAGCTGCAGGGATTTCATCGAAGTGTTCATGTCGCGCTGCCTTACAGGGCTGCCCGCGGTTGCGGGGCGAGTGGGGCCACCCGCTGATGCGGGTCGAGTTCAGGGGGGACCGGGATTTCGTCAAGAGCCTGTGGCATCTGGCCTTCGCCGCGCATCGCGGCCTTGAGGCGGTAGACATAGGCCAGGACCTGGGCGACCGCGGTGTACAGCGGGGCGGGAATCGCCTGGTCGAGTTCGGCGTGCGCGTAGAGCGCGCGCGCCAGCATGGGGGACTGCAGCACCGGCACGTCGTGGGCGTTGGCCACTTCGCGGATCTTTTGCGCCAGCAGGTCGGTGCCCTTGGCAATGACCTGGGGCGCATCCATATTGGCTTCGTCGTAGCGCAGCGCCACGGCGTAGTGGGTGGGGTTCATGACGACGAAATCGGCCTTGGGCACGGCGCCGATGCTGGCGCGGTTGGCGATCTCGCGCTGCTTCTGGCGCAGCTTGCCCTTGATTTCGGGGTTGCCTTCCGATTCCTTGTGTTCCTGCTTGACTTCCTGGTGCGACATCTTCAGGCGCGACTTGAACAGGAAAGCCTGCAGCGGCACGTCGATCAGCGCGACCAGGAACACCACCAGCAGCAGCACGGCGACACCGCCGGCCAGCCACTCGCCGACCATGGCCAGCGCCATGGGCGAAGGCTGGCTGATCACGCGTGCGATGTCCTCGAGGCCGCTGGACAGGTACTTCCAGCCGACCACCGACAGCACGATGGTCATGAAGACCATTTTCACGACGGTGACCATCTGCTGCTTGGAAAAGAGGTTGGCGACGCCCGACAGCGGATTGAGCCGGCTGAACTTGGGCATCACCGGCGTGAAGCTGAAGATCCAGCCGCCGGCCAGAATGCCGCTGATCACCGCCGCCGAGATGGTCGCCAGGGCAAACAGCACGCAGGCAATCAGGCCGATGGCGCCCATCTGCAGCAGGCGTTCGAGCATCTGCGCCGGGGCCTGCACGGATTGCGCATTGAATGAGAACTGCTGCGTGAAAGCGAGCTTGAGGTGGCTGGTCAGCGGCTGCGCGCCAATCAGCATCGCGACCGCGCCCATTCCCAGGATCGCCAGGTGCGACAGGTCGCGCGAGCGCGCACCTTGGCCGTCCTTGCGCGTCTTCTGCAACTTGCGCTCGGTGGCGGGGAGATTTTTGTCTTGGCTGGAGTCCATGGCGGTTGTGACGGAATGTCACCGCCATTGTCGCCATGGCCGGTTTTCGCTAAAGCCCGAAAAGCAGCCGCGAAAGCCTGCTGTTCGCGGCGGGGATAGGCTTTGTGGCCGGTGCCGTCCAGCCCGCCGGGTATTTGCCGGCGAAGGATGGTGTCGTTCACAGCGTGCAAACCCGGCGTGAGCCACGCATGGGGCAGCGAGCAAGGGACCGCCCCGCAGCGAGGCTGCCGTCCCCCTTCCGCGAAGCGAGAGAGGGGGAAGCCGGGGGT
>JBBKVU010000184.1:0-3789 GCA_037968595.1 Comamonas sp. | reverse complement strand
GGTTTGTGGCACGCGCAAAAATGCAAGTGATTGGAGGATGGCAGCGGTGGCGCGCAAGGGAAATCCGGCACGCGGCCTGTGCAATAACAGGCCCGATTGTCCGTGATCTGCAAGTTCATCGCATTTCCGGGGCCAGGCTCACTATCATGCTAGGTTTCCCCGCATGGAGCGCCTGCGCCCGTGAACGACCCCACTCATCCCTCTTCCGAGCAGGTAAACGCCGCTGATGGCGGCCGCTATCTGGGCCATGCCCTGGCACAGTCGCGCATCAGCATCCGCGGAGCGCGCACGCACAACCTGAAGAATATCGACCTCGATATTCCGCGCAACCAGCTGGTGGTGATCACGGGCCTGTCGGGCTCGGGAAAATCCAGCCTGGCGTTCGACACGCTCTATGCCGAGGGCCAGCGGCGCTACGTCGAGAGCCTGTCGGCCTATGCGCGCCAGTTCCTGGGCCGGCTCGACAAGCCCGATGTCGACCTGATCGAAGGCCTGTCGCCGGCCATCAGCATCGAGCAGAAGGCCACCAGCCACAACCCGCGCTCCACCGTGGGCACGGTCACCGAGATCAACGACTACCTGCGCCTGCTCTACGCGCGCGCAGGCACGCCTTATTGCCCCGACCACCAGCTGCCGCTGCAGTCGCAGACCATCAGCCAGATGGTCGATGCCGCGCTGGCGCTGCCCGAGGACACCAAGCTGATGGTGCTCGGGCCGCTGGCGCGCGACAAGAAAGGCGAGTTCACCGAACTGTTCGCGCAGCTGCAGGCCCAGGGCTATGTGCGCTTTCGCATTGACGGCCAGATCTACGAAGTCGAGTCGCTGCCGCAGCTGCAGAAGAATGAAAAGCATTCGATCGACGTCGTCATCGACCGCCTCAAGGTGCGCCCGGACGCGATGCTGCGCCTGGCCGAAAGCTTTGAAGCCGCGCTGCGCGCCGGCGGCGGCGAGGCCGGCGGGCGCGTGGTCGCGCTCGAGATGGACACCGGCGTGGAGCACTGGTTCAGCGCCAAGTTCGCCTGCCCCATCTGCAGCTATTCGCTGCCCGAACTCGAGCCGCGGCTGTTCTCGTTCAATTCGCCCCAGGGCGCCTGCCCGACCTGCGACGGCCTGGGCCAGAGCGAGACCTTCGACCCGGAGCGCGTGGTCGCGTTTCCCACGCTGAGCCTGGCCAGCGGCGCCGTCAAGGGCTGGGACCGGCGCAATGCCTATTACTTCACGATGCTTGAAAGCGTCGCCGCGCATTACGGCGCGGACATAGAGGCGCCGTTCGAGGAGCTGCCCGAGCGCGTGCGCGAAGCCGTGCTCTGGGGTTCGGGCGAGGAAGCCATTGCCTTTGCCTACTTCACCGACAGCGGCAAGAACAAGACCCAGCCGCTGATCAAGCACCATCCGTTCGAAGGCATCATCCCGAACATCACGCGGCGCTACCGCGAGACCGATTCCAGCGTGGTGCGCGACGACCTCGCGCGGCTGCGCAGCACGCGCTGCTGCCCCGATTGCGAAGGCACGCGGCTGCGGCGCGAGGCGCGCTGGGTGCGCATAGGCGAAGGCGAGCAGCAGCGCGCCATCTATGAAGTCAGCCGCGCGACGCTGTCCGAAGCGCATGAATGGTTTGCCCAGCTCAAGCTGCAGGGCGCCAAGGCCGACATTGCCGACAAGGTGGTGCGCGAAATCACCTCGCGGCTGATGTTCCTCAACGACGTGGGCCTGAGCTATCTGAGCCTGGACCGCAGCGCCGAGACGCTGTCGGGCGGCGAAGCCCAGCGCATACGCCTGGCCAGCCAGATCGGCAGCGGCCTCACGGGCGTGATGTATGTGCTGGACGAGCCCAGCATAGGCCTGCACCAGCGCGACAACGACCGGCTGATCGCGACGCTGCAGCACCTGCGCAACATCGGCAACAGCGTGATCGTCGTCGAGCACGACGAGGACATGATGCGCGCCGCCGACCAGATCATCGACATGGGCCCGGGCGCGGGCCTGCATGGCGGGCGCGTGATGGCCCAGGGCACGTTCGACCAGGTGCGCGCCAACCCCGACTCGCCCACCGGCCGCTATCTCGCCGGAACACAGTCGATTGCCGTGCCCGCGCGGCGTACGCCCTGGCTGCCCGTGGTCAAGTCGGCCGAGACCGGAAAGCGCGACTTCGCGGGCGCGGCCACAACCTGAAGAACGTCACCGTCGAATTCCCCGTGGGCCTGTTCACCTGCGTGACCGGCGTCTCGGGCTCGGGCAAGAGCACGCTGGTCAACGACACGCTGTACGCCGAAGTCGCGCGCCAGCTCTACCGCGCCAGCGACGAGCCCGCGCCGCACGACGAAGTCGTGGGCATGGAGTATTTCGACAAGGTCATCAATGTCGACCAGTCGCCCATAGGCCGCACGCCGCGCAGCAATCCCGCGACCTATACGGGCCTGTTCACGCCGATACGCGACCTGATGGCCGAGACCGCGACCGCGCGCGAGCGCGGCTATGGCCCGGGGCGCTTCAGCTTCAACGTCGCCGGCGGCCGCTGCGAGGCCTGCCAGGGCGACGGCGTGGTCAAGGTCGAGATGCACTTCCTGCCCGACGTCTACGTGCCCTGCGACATCTGCCACGGCGAGCGCTACAACCGCGAGACGCTTGAAGTGCTGTGGAAGGGCAAGAATGTCGCGCAGATCCTGCAGATGACCGTCGAGGACGCGCATGCGTTCTTCCAGGACGTTCCCAGCATCGCGCGCAAGCTGCAGACCCTGCTGGCCGTGGGCCTGTCGTATATCCGCCTGGGCCAGAGCGCGACCACGCTGTCGGGCGGCGAGGCGCAGCGTGTCAAGCTGGCCCAGGAACTGAGCAAGCGCGACACCGGCCGCACGCTCTACATCCTGGACGAACCCACGACCGGCCTGCACTTTGCCGACATCGACCTGCTGCTCAAGGTGCTGCACCAGCTGCGCGACGCGGGCAACACGATTGTCGTCATCGAGCACAATCTCGACGTGATCAAGACCGCCGACTGGCTGATCGACATGGGCCCCGAAGGCGGCGCGGGCGGCGGCAACGTGGTGGCCACGGGCACGCCCGAGCAGCTGGCCGCTCACGAGGGCAGCCACACGGGGCATTATTTGCGGCGGTATCTGGGCTGACCCGCCCCCTGCTGGCTTGGCGTGGGCCTCTGCGCTGACAGTCGAGCCCTGCGGCGCAGGCAACCATAGCGGCGCCTTGGGTGTTTTTGCAAGAGGAGGTGACTATGTCTCCGGTTGATTTCGTGGTGGTCGGCGCCGGCATCGCGGGTGCCTCGGTGGCCTGGCAGCTTTCCGGGCGCGCCTCGGTGCTGGTTCTCGAGCGTGAAACCCAGCCCGGTTACCACTCCACCGGCCGCTCGGCGGCACTGTATCTGGAGCACTACGGCCCGCCCCAGGTCCAGGCGCTGACGCGCTCCAGCCGCGCGTTCTACACCGCGCCGCCCGCGGACTTCCTGTCCGAGCCGGTGCTCAGCCCGCGCGGCGCGCTCTACGTGGCGCGCGCCGACCAGCTTGCCCAGCTCGAAGCGGCCTATGCCGAAGCACGCCTGCACTCGCAGGCCGTGCGCTGGCTGGACCAGCCCGAGCTGCTGGCGCTGGTGCCCAGCCTGCGCGCCGAAGTCATCGCCTGCGGCTTTCTCGACGAGAACGCGCGCGATATCGACGTCCATGGCCTGCACCAGGCGTTCTTGCGCGGCATGCGGCTGCGCGGCGGCCAGCTGCGCTGCGGCGCCGAAGTGGTCTCGCTGACGCGCGACGCGGCGAATGCCTGCTGGCAGATCGATCT
>JBBKVU010000183.1:0-5901 GCA_037968595.1 Comamonas sp. | reverse complement strand
GCCGCTGACGCTTCGGCCGTGGCCGCGCCCGTGAGCGGCACCGTGCATGCCTGGAAAGTGGCGGACGGCGACGCCGTGCAGGCCGGCGATCTGATCGCGGTCATGGAAGCCATGAAGATGGAAATGCAGGTCACCGCCCATCGCGCGGGAACCATCACCATCCGCGCTGCGGTTGGAGCCTACCAGCAGCAGGGCGCAGCCATAGCAAGCATTGTTTAGGCAGTTCGGCAACGCGGCAGCTGTGCGGGACTTGCGCGACAGAGGTAAAATGCGCGCAAACACATTGTTTCAACGTACAAGGGCGAGAAAGGCAATCTGGTTATGACACCGCGAACTACATCCACGGAGATGTTCTCCGGCCTGCGATAGGCCGGCGGTTCGCGCCTGCACGAGATTTTTGCTTTCTCTCCCTCTCAAGCGCGGACCTGTTCCGCGCTTTTTGTTTTTGGCACGGGCGCGCACCCAATCCCCCAGACAAGGTTAGACAAGGAATCCCATGATCCACATCACGCTCCCCGATGGCTCCCAACGCGAGTTCCCCGGCCCGGTCACCGTGGCTGACGTTGCCGCTTCTATCGGCACCGGCCTGGCCTAGGCCGCGCTGGCCGGCAAGATCGGCGCCGGCGACGCCGCCAAGGTCGTCGATACCAGCCACCTGATCGAGCAGGACGCGCAGCTCGCCATCATCACGGCCAAGGACGCCGACGGCCTGGATGTCATCCGCCACTCGACGGCCCACCTTTTGGCCTATGCGGTCAAGGAACTGTTTCCCGATGCCCAGGTCACCATCGGCCCGGTGATTGAAAACGGCTTCTTCTACGACTTCGCCTACAAGCGCCCGTTCACGCCCGAAGATCTGGCGGCGATTGAAAAGCGCATGACCGAACTCGCCGCCAAGGACGAGCCCGTGGTGCGCCGCGTGCTGCCGCGCGACGAAGCCGTGGCCTACTTCAAGGGCCTGGGCGAGAACTACAAGGCCGAGATCATTGCCAGCATCCCCAGCAATGAGGATGTGAGCCTGTACCGCGAAGGCAACTTCGAGGACCTGTGCCGCGGCCCCCACGTGCCCAGCACCGGCAAGCTCAAGTTCTTCAAGCTGATGAAGGTGGCTGGCGCCTACTGGCGCGGCGACCACCGCAACGAGATGCTGCAGCGCGTCTATGGCACGGCCTGGGCCACCAAGGACGAATTGCAGCAATACCTGCGCATGCTGGAAGAAGCCGAGAAGCGCGATCACCGCAAGCTTGGCCGCGAACTCGACCTGTTCCATATCGACGAGCATTCGCCGGGCACGGTGTTCTGGCATCCCAAGGGCTGGACGCTGTGGCAGCAGGTCGAGCAGTACATGCGCGCCGTCTACCGCGACAACGGCTACCAGGAAGTCAAGGGTCCGCAGATTCTCGACAAGGGCCTGTGGGAGAAGACCGGCCACTGGGACAAGTACCGCGACGGCATGTTTGTCACCGAGAGCGAAAAGCGCGACTACGCGCTCAAGCCTATGAACTGCCCCGGCCACATCATCATCTTCAACCAGGGCATCAAGAGCTACCGCGACCTGCCGCTGCGCTACGGTGAGTTTGGCCAGTGCCACCGCAACGAGCCCACGGGCGGTCTGCACGGCATCATGCGCGTGCGCGGCTTCACGCAGGACGACGGCCACATCTTCTGCACCGAAGACCAGATCCAGCCCGAAGTGCTGGCTTTCAGCAAGCTGCTGCAAAAGGTGTACGCTGATTTCGGCTTCACCGACATCATCTACAAGCTCGCCACGCGCCCAGAAGCGCGCATCGGCTCGGATGAAAGCTGGGACAAGGCTGAAAACGCGCTGGCCGAAAGCCTGCGTGCTTCGGGCTGCGAGTTTGAAATCGCCCCCGGCGACGGGGCGTTCTACGGCCCGAAGATCGAGTACACGCTCAAGGACGCGCTGGGTCGCCAGTGGCAGTGCGGTACCATCCAGGTCGACTTCTCGATGCCCGAGCGCCTTGATGCGGAGTACGTGGGCGAGGACGGCAACCGCCATCGCCCCGTGATGCTGCACCGCGCCATCGTCGGCAGCCTCGAGCGCTTCATCGGCATCCTGATCGAGCAGCATGCAGGTGCCTTGCCGGTCTGGCTGGCGCCGGTGCAGGCGGCGGTGCTCAACATCACCGACGCCCAGGGCGACTACTGTCGTGAAATTGCCGAAAAACTGCGAAAAGCCTTGCCCGGTCAAGACCTTCGCGTGGTTACTGACCTGCGCAACGAAAAGATTACGTATAAAATACGCGAGCATTCGTTGCAGAAGCTGCCCTATATCCTCGTCGCTGGCGACAAGGAAAAAGCAGCTGGAGCGGTTGCAGTGCGCGCCCGGGGCAACAAAGACCTCGGCGTGATGTCAGTCGACGCATTCATTGAATTGGTCGCCAGCGACATCGCCTCCAAGATCTGACTGAGATGTCAGCCTTTGGCTTGCGTGCACAGTGCACGCAAGCAGGCTACGCTGTTGTAGCCATTTATATTCAAGGGTGAAAACCATAGCTACTGAATTTCGCGATCGCCGTCACCGTGAGGAGCGCAAGCACCGCCTCAACCGTGAAATCATGGCGCCTGAAGTGCGTCTGTCCGGCCCAGAAAACGAGCCCCTCGGCATTGTTCCCATCATGGAAGCACTGCGCATGGCGGGCGAGTTGGACGTTGACCTGGTGGAAATCGCCGCTACTGCCAATCCGCCGGTCTGCCGGCTGATGGACTACGGCAAGTTCAAATACCAGGAACAAAAGCGCGCCGCCGAGGCCAAGGCCAAGCAAACGGTCATCGAGATCAAGGAAGTCAAATTCCGTCCCGGTACCGACGACGGCGACTACAACATCAAGTTGCGCAACATTCGCCGCTTCCTCGCGGAAGGCGACAAGTGCAAGATCACGCTGCGTTTTCGCGGTCGCGAAATCACGCACCAGAACTTGGGTCTGGCCCTGCTCAATCGCATTCGCGATGACCTGGCCGACACGATTGCCGTCGAGCAGTTCCCCAAGCTCGAAGGTCGTCAGATGATCATGATGATCGCCCCGGCAAAGAAAAAGCCGGCACCTGCGAAGGCACAGGGCGATGCGCCCACAACGCCCGCAGCTTGAGGCATAATCTAGCTCGCAGCGAAAGTGAGCCGTAAAGGCTCACTTTTTCTTTTGCGCGGCATGGTTCACGCCATGGCGCGGAGTGCGGCAGCGGATTCATCCGCCCATGCGCAGGCTGGTCTGAAATGGCCGGCAAAAGAAGTGGCTCGGGGCCAACAAGTTCGCACTCCTTTGTGCGAACGCCTCACGAGCACAATTAACAGGAGCATTCACATGCCCAAAATGAAGACCAAGAGCAGCGCGAAGAAGCGATTCCGCGTTCGTCCCGGTGGCACCGTCAAGCGCGGTCAAGCCTTCAAGCGTCACATCTTGACGAAGAAGACCACCAAGAACAAGCGTCACCTGCGTGGTGCGGTTGCTGTGCACGAGACCAACATGGCCTCCGTCGCGCAAATGCTGCCCGGCTTTGGCTTGTAATTAACTGACGAACAAGGAGTACTTACATGCCTCGCGTCAAACGTGGTGTAACGGCCCGTGCCCGTCACAAAAAAGTTCTGGCCCTCGCTAAGGGTTTTCGCGGTCGCCGCGGTAATGTCTTCCGTATCGCTAAACAAGCGGTAATGAAGGCTGGGCAATATGCCTACCGTGACCGTCGCAACAAGAAGCGCGTGTTCCGTCAACTGTGGATTGCCCGTATCAACGCCGCTGCGCGTGAACTGGGTCTGACCTACAGCGTGTTCGCAAACGGCCTGAAGAAGGCATCGATTGAAATCGACCGCAAGATGCTGGCCGATATCGCGGTGCACGACAAGGCTGCTTTCGCCAGCATCGTGGAACAAGTCAAGGCCAAGCTGGCTGCTTGAGTTCACGGCCTGTAGCTACATAACCTGTAGCTGCTAATGCACTAACAACAAGGGCTAGAGCTTGAAAAGGCACTAGCCCTTGTTTATTTTCAAGAGTCGATATGAACGAGTTGGATTCTCTGGTCGAAAGCGCGCAACAACTGTTTGCGCAAGCCGTCACCCCTGCTGATCTGGAAAACGCCAAGGCCCAGTTCCTGGGTAAGTCCGGTCGTGTGACCGAACTGATGAAGGGCATGGCGCAGCTTTCCGTCGAGGAGAAGAAGTCGCGCGGCGCGCACATCAACGTCGCCAAGCAGGCGATCGAGGCGGCGCTCACGGCACGCCGCCAGGCGCTGGCCGATGCCGAACTGCAAACCCAACTCAAGGCCGAGGCGCTCGACGTGAGCCTGCCAGGCCGGCGCCGCGGCGCGGGTGGCCTGCACCCGGTGTCGCTGACGCTGGAGCGCATCGAAGGCATCTTTGCCTCGATGGGCTTCGATGTCGCCGACGGCCCCGAAATCGAGTCCGACTGGTTCAACTTCACCGCGCTCAACACGCCTGAAGACCATCCCGCACGCTCGATGCACGACACCTTCTACGTTGAAGGCGGCACCGAGACGGCGCCCAATCTGCTGCGCACGCACACCAGCCCCATGCAGGTGCGCTATGCGGTGCAGCATGTGAAGAAATACCAGGCCCTGCTGGACGCGGGCCAGAGCATGCCCGAGATCCGCGTGATCGCGCCGGGCCGCACCTACCGCGTGGACAGCGATGCCACGCATTCGCCGATGTTCCACCAGTGCGAAGGCATCTGGATAGGCGAGAACGTCAGCTTCAAGGACTTGAAGGTGGTGTTCACCGATTTCTGCCGCACGTTCTTCGAGAGCGACGATCTGGTGCTGCGCTTTCGCCCCAGCTTCTTCCCGTTCACCGAACCCAGCGCCGAGATCGACATCCAGTTCCAGACCGGTCCGCTCGCCGGCAAATGGCTCGAAGTGGCCGGCTCCGGCCAGGTACACCCGAACGTGGTGCGCAACATGGGCCTGGACCCCGAGAAGTACATCGGCTTTGCCTTTGGCATGGGGCCCGACCGGCTGACCATGCTGCGCTACGGCGTCAACGACCTGCGCCTGTTCTTTGACGGCGACGTTCGCTTCCTGTCGCAGTTCCAGTAAGCACCGCACCCACCGCCTGTGTTGGCGCCTGCGTCTGGTGCGCAGGCCCGTTTGAAGCCAAAGAGTCTGACTATGCAATTCCCTGAATCCTGGTTGCGCGCGTTCTGCAACCCGCCCCTGAGCACTACCGAACTCGCGCACACCCTGACCATGGCCGGTCTGGAAGTCGAGGAGCTCGCTCCCGTCGCGCCGCCGTTCACCGGCATCGTGGTCGGTGAAATCAAGGAGGCCGTACAGCATCCCAATGCCGATCGCCTGCGCGTGTGCCAGGTCGATGTGGGCCAGGCCGAGCTGCTGACCATCGTCTGCGGCGCGCCCAATGCGCGCGTGGGCATTCGCATTCCCTGCGCCATGGTCGGCGCCGAGTTGCCCGCGGGCGATGACGGCAAGCCTTTCCTGATCAAGATCGGCAAGCTGCGCGGCGTCGAAAGCTACGGCATGCTGTGTTCGGCCAAGGAGCTCAAGCTCGCCGATGACAATGGCGGCCTGCTCGAGCTGCCGCTCGATGCCCCGCTGGGCCAGGACATCCGCAAGTATCTGGACCTCGACGACACGCTGTTCACGCTCAAGCTCACGCCCAATCTGGCGCATTGCCTGAGCGTCTACGGCATCGCGCGCGAAGTCGCTGCCCTGACGGGCGCGCCTTTGCAGGCGCCAACTTTCACGCCCGCAGCCGTGGCCAGCGACGCCCGCCTGGGCGTGAAGATCAGCGCGCCCGACCTGTGCGGCCGCTTCTCGGGCCGCGTGATCCGCAACGTCAACACCCAGGCCAAGACCCCGGCCTGGATGGTCGACCGCCTGGCGCGCTGCGGCCAGCGCAGCGTCGCGCCGCTG
>JBBKVU010000182.1:0-5169 GCA_037968595.1 Comamonas sp. | reverse complement strand
GCCAGGCGCTGGTGCGCATCAATGCCGCCGACACCGCCTGGTTTGCCGACGACCTGGAGATGCTGGGCGCGCTGCCCCATGCCGGCGTGATGCTGGCCAAGGCCGACGTGGCGTCGCTGGCCCGGACGCTGGCGGCCCTGCCCGGGCGCGAGGTGATTGCATTGCTGGAAACCGTGGCCGGCTTCATGGAGCTGGCGGCCCTCAGCCGCGTGCCGGGGCTCACGCAGATTGCCTTTGGCAGCGTGGACTTCGGCATAGACAGCGGGATTGTCGACACTGGCGACGCGATGACCGCGGTGCGCAGCCAGATCGTGCTGCACTCGCGCTTTGCTGGCCTGCGCGCGCCGCTGGACGGCGTGAGTGTCAGCTTCCACAGCGCCGAGCAGATGTACGCCGACGCGCTGCGCTCCTGCCAGCTGGGCTTTGGCGGCAAGCTGTGCATACACCCTTCGCAGGTGGCCGCGGTGAACCGCGCGTTTGCGCCCAGCGCAGAGGAGCAGGCCTGGGCGCTGCGCGTGCTCCAGGCCTTCGACGCCAGCGCCGGCGCGGCCACCGCCGTGGACGGCAAGATGGTGGACCGCCCGGTGGTCGAGCGCGCGCGCCGGATTGTGGCCGCAGCCGGTCCCGCGTCCGGCGCCGTCGCATAGAATCGGCACACACATCGCCCGATGCTTGCCGCGGAGCGCCCGGAAGGCGGTCATATTTAAGGAGAATGGCGTTCGACCTGGCGTTGGCAGTCGAACGGCTTGCAATGGAATATCGAACCAAGGAAGAACAGGTAGCCGACTACCTCCGGGAAAAAATCATTTCCGGGGTGTATCCGCGTGGCTCGCGCCTCAAGCAGGCGGAGATTGCCGAACAGCTGCAGCTGAGCATCACGCCGGTGCGCGAAGCCCTGAAGCTGCTCGAGGCCGAAGGCTATGTCAGCGGCGACTCCTACCGGGGGGCGCGCGTCGTGCCGTTCGATCCTGCGTCCTCCAAGGAAATCCTGATGCTGCGCCTGGTGCTCGAGTCGCAGCTGGTGCGCGCCGCCAGCGAGCGCGCCACGGCCAAGGACCTCGCCGACCTGCGCGTTCTGGCCGATGAGTTCTCCGCCGCTTTTGCCGGCGGCGACCGCGCCACGGCACGCGGCATCAACTACCGCTTCCACCGCCGCATGTACGACATCTCCGAGATGCCGCAGACGCTGCACTTCGTGCAAATCCTCTGGGCGCGCTACCCCTTCGATATGATCAATGCCGCCAAGGACCGAGGCCAGGCCGCGGCAGACGAACACGACGAAATCCTCGACGCCCTGGCCAGCGGCGACTCCTCGGCCGCGGTGCTGGCCATGCGCAAGCATATCGAGTCGGGCTGGACGATTCTGGGGCAGGAACAGCACTGATTGCCGGCACGGCGCGGGCCGTAGCCGGGGTGCTGCCGGTCCTGGTTTGACGCCTGCGCCAAGCATTTGCAATGCGTTCATCCCGCGCTTGCCTCGCAGGCCGCGTTGAAGGATGAACGGCCTGCGCTCCAGGCATGAGGGAGGGCCGTTCATGGTTCGACGGGCTCACCACGAACGGGGTGACAACACTGCTTGCCATGCTTCGGCAGCCGCTCTAATCCCATCCCGTTCGTCCTGAGCTTGCCTCGCCGGCCGCGTTGAAGGATGAACGCCCTGCGCTCCAGGCATTAGGGAGGGCCGTTCATGGTTCGACGGGCTCACCACGAACGGGGTGACAACCTTGCTTGCCATGCTTGTATAGCTGCGCCAATGCCATCCCGTTCGTCCTGAGCTTGCCTCGCCAGCCGCTCAAGGGATAGGCGGCCGGGGCTGCGGCCATGACTGCATGGCTGGCCTCTCCTCGAAAGCGTTTCCCAGAGAACCAACTTCCCCCAAGAAACCATATCAATATGCCTTTCAACGGGTAATCACCAATCTCAAGCACAGCCAGATAATGCATTATGCATTGAGCATTTTTTAAGACCCATTATCAATAGGCCCGACGCCTCCCGCGCCAGGCTTCAGGAGACTTCCATGCGCGCTGCTCCCAGGTTTCTTCGGACTTTCCTCGTGGCGTGCTGCGCCATGGCGACGTCGGCGGCTATTTGGGCAGACAGTTATCCTTCGCGCGCCGTGCGCATCATCGTGCCGGTGGCCGCGGGCGGGGGCACGGATTACAGCGCGCGCGCCATTGCCCACAAGCTGTCGGCGGCGTTGGGCCAGAGCGTGGTCGTGGAGAACCGGCCCGGGGCTTCGGGCAACATCGGCGCCGAGCAGATCGCGCGCGCCGCGCCCGATGGCTATACGCTGGGCATGCCCATCACCTCGTTTCCCGTCAACCCCAGTCTCTACAGCAAGCTGCCTTTCGACACCGCCAGGGATTTTGCACCCGTGGTGCTGGTCGGCACCTTGCCGCTGGTGCTGGTCGTGCATCCGGCGGTGCCGGCGCAGAACACCGCGGCGCTGATCGAGCTGGCGCGCAAGAAGCCCGGCAGCATCAATTTTGCCAACTCCGGCAGCGGAACAACAGCCCATCTGGCGGGCGAGCTGTTCAAGCGCATGGCGAAGATCGATCTGGTGAGCGTGAACTACAAGGGCGGCGGGCCGGCGGTGACCGATCTGCTGGGCGGCCAGGTGCAGATGTATTTCGCCACCTTGCCTTCGGTGCTGCCGCATATCCAGGCGGGCAAGCTGCGCGCGCTGGCCGTGACCGGCAAGGGCCGGCTGGCCGAGCTGCCCGAGGTGCCGACGGTGGCGGAATCGGGCCTGCCGGGCTTTGAAGTCACGGCCTGGTTCGGCCTGTTTGCGCCCGCGGGCACGCCCGAGCCCATCATCCGCCAGCTCAACGCCGAAGTGGTGAAGATCCTCGCCAGCGCGGAAATGCAAAAGAGCCTGCCGCAGCACGGTATCGTGCCCGCGGGCGGCAGTCCGCAGGAGCTGGGCAGCCATCTGCGCGAGGAAATCCAGAAGTGGAGCGTGGTCGTCAAGGATGCGGGCATCAAGGTGGAGTGAGCAGGGCCCCGCTCAGCGCCCGGCGGTCCAGCCGGCCACCGGTGCGCGCAGGCAATCACCAGCGCCGAGCCCTGGCCTTCGATGCCCGGCGTGGCATCGGTCGCCAGCGTGCTGCCGGGTTGCGAGGTGCGCTCCTGGCTGGGCCTGGCCACCCCAGCAGGCACGCCCGCCGACATGGTGCAAAAGCTCGCCGCCGAAATCCACCAGGCGCTCAAGGCGCCCGATCTGCAGCCGGCACTGGCGAATGCTGGCAGCGCCGCGGCACCGAGTTCGCCCGAGCAGATGCGCACCATGGACGGCAGCGAGATCGCGCGCTGGCGCGATGTCATTCAGCAGGGCGGCATCCCGCTGCAGGGCTGATTTCACGCGACAATGGCCGGGCTGCGCCGCCGTGCAGGCGGCGCCAGCCCTTTTTTTGTGATCTTCAAGGAAGTCTTCATGGACATCGTCGGAATCTGTGGCAGCCTGCGCGGCCAATCCATCAACCGCATGCTGCTCAATCTCGCGGGCGAGTGCCTGCCTGCGGGCGCCAGCCTGGAGGTCGTTGCCTGGGACGAGGTGCCGGCGTTCAACTCCGACGTGCTGGCCAAGGGCCTGCCGCCCGCGGTGGCCACGCTGCGCGAGCGCATACGCCGGGCCGACGCGGTGATCATTGCCACGCCCGAATACAACTTCTCCATCCCGGGCATGCTCAAGAACGCGATTGACTGGGTCTCGCGCGGCGACGACCAGCCGCTGCTGAACAAGCCCGTGGCCATTCTGTCGGCCACTCCCGGTCCGCTGGGCGGAGCGCGCGTGCAGTACGACCTGCGCAAGGTGCTGCTGTTTATGAACGCCGCGGTGCTGGTCAAGCCCGAAGTCTTCGTCGGCTTTGCCAACCAGAAGTTCGACGCCGAAGGCCAGTGCACCGACTCCACGACGCGCGGCTTCGTGCAGTCGCAGATGGACGCGCTGGTGCGCCATACGAAACTGCAGCAGCAGTTGCAGAAACTGAGCTGAAGCAGCAGGGCCGGGATGCGGCTTTTTAGCCGCTAAAAAACCGGGCCGCAGCTCGCGCAGCGCAGCTTCACGCGCTGTCGCTGCCCTTGTTGACGAAGTAGTCGAGGCGCTGGATGCTGGCCTGGCCCAGGGCATCGATGGCGAGGTCTAGCGTGATTTCCAGTGCTTGATAGAGGTGCGGCGTTTCGCGTATCGCCTCTTTCTTTGTCTCCAGCAGCTGCGCATCCGGTTCGGTGGCGATATCCTGGGCGCAGCGCGCCCTCAGGCGCAGGACCCCGTCGTCGCGGCTGACGTGGAACTCGGTGCTCTGGCCCGCGGACGAGGGGCACAGCGGCGCGATCCAGCCCGATTCGTGCGCTGGATCCGGCGGCACGGTCGACTGCATGACGATGGCGAAGGTGGCCTGGTTGGCAAGCGCGCGCAGGGCTTTCTTTTCCTCGGGAGTGCACTGCAGCGCGGTCAGCTCCTGCTCGAGCTGGTCCAGACGCATTTGCACGCCCGGCTTGCCTTCTAGCCCCTGGTCGTGCATCAGCGGCTGGCCGCCGATCAGATAGTCGCCGCGCGTGATGTCTTTTTTCAGCTGCTTTTCCAGGTCTTCGCCCTGGCGATCCGAGGCCAGCACCCGGGCGATGCGCTGCTGATCCACGCCTATGGCCTGGCGCGTCAGCAGCAGGCCTTCACCCTTGTCGTCGCCGTCGAGCAGCAAGGCGTAGGTTTCCTTGCCCTGCGCCATCGAATGCAGGAAGCGGTCCTGGTAGCCGCCGCCCGCCAGGCTTTGCAGCGTGAAAAAGGCCTTGATCTTCTGGGTGTCGGGCGTGGCCGGTGAATACAGGTCGAACAGGTATTTCTTGGCCTGCTCGCGGTCGGTGCCACAAAAGAAGTCCGAAATCTTGTCCCAGATTCGGCTCGCAAGATTTCCGATTTTTTCGCGCTCGCTGGCGTTCTTGACGGTGGCGATGTCGCCGACGCTGATGGACGACAGGTTCAGTGGGCGGGCTGCGACGGGGCTGACGGTGCTCATGGACGCTCCAGGAAGGGGTTTGCGGCACTTCCTTGGTAACCTGGCGGGCACAAAGTTCCTGCGCCCGCCAGACCTGCGCGCCCAGCGCTTGCCTGGCGCTTAAAGCCGGGCAGGCGCTGCCTGGCCGCGCGGCCCCAGCGTCACCGGCAGCGCC
>JBBKVU010000181.1:0-4277 GCA_037968595.1 Comamonas sp. | reverse complement strand
CGCGTATGGCGACCGCGGGCCGGCCCGACTCCGCCAGCAGCGCCTGCAGCAGCGCCGCACCCGGAGAATGGTCGGCGTGGGAATGGGTGCAGACGATATGCCGGATGTCGCCGCCCGCGGCGTCAAACAGCCGGCGCACATGCGCGGGATCGCTGGGGCCCGGATCGATGGCGATGAAGCCGGTTGCCGTCTCACCGACGAGATAGCTGTTGGTGCCGGGCCCGGTCATCACGCCGGCATTGGGCGCCGTGAGCCGCTGCACATTGCGCCGCAGCGCCACGGCGTGCGTGGTCTGCCAGTCGAGCGGGTGGAAGACCTGGCCGTCGGGGCTGACCATGGCCAGCTCGCCATAGGCGGCCTCGTCTTCCATGTGGCGCCGCTCCTGCCCGTCGATCAGACCGGTGCGCGGGCAGCAGTCCCAGAGCACCTGTTCGTGCGCCAGCGCCGCAAACACCGCGTCGGTCGAGCCGAAGTGGGCCAGCTTCTCCAGCGTCTTGATGGTCGGGAAGATGATGGGAAATGCGCCCTCGGCAAAGCGCTGCAGCGCTTCGCGCGGGGTGATCCACTGCGGCTCGAACTGCTCGCTCTCGTCGGCCACGGGCGTCTGGCCTTCGGGCATGCGCGCCACCAGAAACTGCGTGGCGAAACGCTTGGGCTGGGTGCGGTCGGCGGTCCAGTGGGCAAGCGCATGCAGTTCGTCGGCCGCCAGCGTCAGGCCATGGGCCGCGCATTGGGCGACAAACGGTGCGGCGCGGTCAAAGCGCGCGATGTCGCCGGTGTCGGCCATGCGGCCGTCGGCATGGCGCGCCAGCAGCACGCCCAGTTCCTCGAAGCTTTCGCGTATCGCGGCAATCGCCTGGGTCAGATGGCCATCGCTTTGCCCGGCGCGGCGCGCGGCCGCGGCATGCGACAGCGCATCCAGCGCGTCGATGCCCCCGCCCGGGAACACATAGGCGCCGGGCAGAAAGCTGGCCGTGGGCGAGCGGCGCGTCATGAGCACTTCAAAGCCCCCGTCGTCGCTGCGGTCGCGCAGCAGCAGCACGGTGGCCGCGGGACGGGGATCTGCAGGCGCGCGCTGATCGCGCAGGAGCTGGCTGGGACGGGTCATGGGCGTGAGGGTCAGGAAAAGGAGCAGGGCGCGGCGCGGGCAGTGCGCCTATTTGCCCTTGGAGTAGCCAAGCGCCACCACCAGGGCCGTGATCAGGAAGAACGCCTGCAGTTCGAGGGCCCAGCCGCCCGAATTGCCGATCGACAGGAACTGTCCGGTATGCACCAGCAGCAGCGCCACGATCATGTTGCCGACAACGATCAGCGCCGCGGGCACGACCCACAGGCCGATCAGCAGCAGCACCGGGGCCACGACTTCACCCAGATAGACGCCATAGGCAAGCCACGAAGGCAGGCCATGGCCCGTCACCATCTTTTCAATGCCACCGATGCCGTGCGTGATCTTCGCCCAGCCATGGAACAGCAGCAGCACAGCCAGCGTGATGCGCAGCAACACCATGGCGGCGCGGGGATGGTGCAGGTGGGACCAGAAATTCATGGGTTTCCTCGGAAGAAAAATGAAGAGCGGCAAATGGGCAATTGCCGGACAAATGCAATCTTCGCAGTTGTGCCACAAGAAGGGCCTGGCGACTGTTGCATGCGCGCCAATCCCGAACTGCACAGACGCCGGGCGGTGTCTGGAGGTCAAGCGCCTGTGCGAACAGGAGATTATTGGCGCTGTGCGTGTAGGCCGGGAGGCTGAGCTGCATGCGCGATGATACAAATGGCGCGAACACCTCTAGGATGACTTCAGGCCGGTGCAAAACTGGCCATCACAACCGCTTGCGACACATTACGTTGTCCGCAGGCACCGTTTTCACCAGGAGGAAATTTCCATGATGTCCCAGTCCGTTCGCTCTTTGTTGATTGCTGCAACCGTCGCCGCAGGCGGCTTGGCCATGGTCGGCTGCACCACCACCAGCCCCTCCGACGTACAGGCTTCGCCGCGCGCCACCACCGGCTCGCTGGACGCCCAGGTCGATGCAACGCTGTCGCGCCTTTATGCCACGGTCTCCGGCTCGCGCGAGCTGGTCGCCCGTTCCAAGGCCGTGCTGGTGTTTCCCACCGTGGTCGGCGGCAGCTTCGTGGTGGGCGCCGAACATGGTCGCGGCGCGCTGCGTTCGGGCAGCCGCACGCTGGGCTACTACAGCACCACTGCCGCCTCGATCGGCTGGCAGGCTGGCGGCCAGTCCAAGGCCGTGGTCTACATCTTCAACACCCAGGAAGCGCTTGACAAGTTCGTCAACGGCAACGGCTGGTCGGCAGGTGTCGACGCCACGGTCGCCGTGGGCCGCGTCGGCGCCAATGGCGTGATCGACACCAACACCGCCCAGGCACCGGTGTCGAGCTTTGTCATGACCAATGCCGGCCTCGAAGCCGGGGTGTCGCTGCAAGGCGCGCGCATTCACAAGATCAACATGTAATAACCGCCGGTTGATCGTCTGATCGCCAAGGCCTGCTCGTCCCGCAAGGGATGGGCAGGCCTTTCTTGCATTGACAGCAGCTCCGGCTCGACCCCTGTCATCGCGCTGGCGCGCGACTGGCGGATAATCGGCGACCATGCAAATCCGCTTCACCAAGATGCAGGGCGCGGGCAACGACTTTGTCGTGCTCGATGAAACGCAGGGCCCGCAAGGCCTGACGCCCGCCCAGTACCGTTTCCTGGCCGACCGCCACTTCGGTGTCGGTGCCGACCAGATCCTCAGCGTGCGGCCCGCACCGGCCGAAGGCATTGATTTCGAGTACGTGATCCACAACGCCGATGGCGGCGAAGTGGAGCAGTGCGGCAATGGCGCACGCTGCTTTGCGCGCTATGTGCACGACCGCGGCCTGACCGACAAGAAAGTGATTCGCGTCCAGACCCTGTCTGGCGTGATTGCGCCTGAACTCTCGGCCGACGGCCGGGTACGCGTCGACATGGGCCGGCCCGAACTGCGGCCCGAACTGGTGCCCTTCGATGCCGCTGGCCTGGAGCCGCGCGCCGCCGGCCAGGCCCAGACCTGGCCGCTGGCGCTTGCAGGCGAGACCGTATGGGTCACGCCGGTCTCCATGGGCAACCCGCACGCCGTGCTGTGGGTCGACAATGTCGATACCGCTGCCGTCGCGGCGCTGGGCCCGCAGATCGAGCAGCACCCGCGCTTTCCCCAGCGCGTCAACGCCGGCTTCCTGCAGCGCGTGAGCCGCAGCGAAGTGCGACTGCGGGTCTACGAACGCGGCGCGGGCGAAACCCTGGCCTGCGGCACCGGCGCCTGCGCGGCCGTCGTCGCCGGCATACGCCAGGGCCAGCTTGACACGCAGGTGCAGGTGCATACGCGCGGCGGCCTGCTGAGCATTGCATGGGCGGGTGGTGAGGACGACAGCGTCTTCATGACCGGCCCCGCGACTTTTGTTTTTGACGGACAGATCGAACTTCCCGAAGCACCATGAACGACAGCACCAGCATCGACCACGCCTTGTCCACCAGCGAAGACAGCATCGCCTCCTACCTGACCCAGGTTCCCGACTTCTTCGAGCGCCATGCCGAAGTGCTCACGGGCGTGCGCCTGACCAGCGTCCATGGTCACCGCGCGGTGAGCCTGCAGGAGCGCCAGGCCGAGATGCTGCGCGACAAGATCAAGGGGCTGGAGCAGCGCATCATGGAAATGATGCGCAACAGCAGCGAGAACGCGACCATTGCGCAGAAGATCCACCGCTGGAGCTGCGATCTCGCCGCCGTGGTCGAGACGCGCGATCTGCCGCATGCGATCACCGAAGGTCTGCGCCAGGTGTTCGACGTGCCCGAGGCCGCGATCCGCGTCTGGGATGTGGCGGCGCCGTTTTCGGGCGCGCTGTTCACCATGGGCGTGAGCAGCGATGTAAAGGCCTTTGCCTCGTCGCTGACGCTGCCGTTTTGCGGTCCCAACCTGGGTTTCGAGCCCGTGGGCTGGCTCACGCGCGTCGACTCCGTGCAGTCGCTGGCCCTGCTGCCGCTGCGCGCCGGCCCGCTGAGCTCGCCTTCGCCGGCGTTCGGCATGCTGGTGCTGGGTTCGCCCGATCCGCTGCGTTTCGACGCCACCATGGGCACGGAATTCCTGATGCGCATTGCCGAGCAGGCCAGTGCCGCGCTGGCGCGCATGCGCCCGGTGACGCGCACGCTGGCTTCGGTCTGAGCATGGCCGGCTCGGCGGTGGCGCTGGCCTATCTCGCGCATGTGCGTGTCGAGAAGCGCCTGGCCGCACGCACGCTGACGC
>JBBKVU010000180.1:0-3537 GCA_037968595.1 Comamonas sp. | reverse complement strand
CGGAGTACCCGTCACCACCACGCCTGGACCAGGCGGCTCTACGCTCGTCACCGTTCCTGTCGTCACGTCCAGCCGGCCCGACACGCCCGGTACACCCTCCCCTCTGGCCGACATCCCCTTGGTCACCTCCGCCGGAGGGAAGCCTCTCATCCTAGTCAGCCTGCCTACAGGAACGGGTCTACAAACCGATGGCTTTTCGTCCAGCCTCGTATCGGATGCGGGATTGGCAGCACTGATTAAGCGCATAGAAGCCTTACCCGGCGATACCTCTGACTTGATCCAGGGTGCTCAGACCTTCCAGGCGAGTTCGTTGCCAGGTGAGTCATTGGCGGTCCAGCGCCTCACCCCCGTGGCGGGCACGGGGTTCAACCCAGGCAACGCGCTTACGATCACGGGCAGCAATGCACCAGCCGACGGCAAACAGGCCATCATTTTGGACGCAAGCAACTTGCCCACAGGAAGCGTCATCCAGTTGAACAACGTCGACTTCGCGGCCATAGTCGGCAATGCGACCCTGCGCGGCGGCGACGGCCAGAATTTCGTCATCGGCGATGGCGCGTCACAGAACATCATTCTTGGTGCCGATGACGACATCATCCACGGCGGTGGTGGCAACGACACCGTGGGCAGCCGCGGTGGCAATGACCAGATCTACGGCGATTCCGGTGATGACATCGTGTTCGGCGGCGCGGGCAATGACCTGCTGTCGGGCGGCAGCGACAGCGACAAGCTCAACGGCGGCAAGGGTTTCGACGTGGCATTGCAAGAAGGCAAGCGCAGCGACTACTCGATCACGCTGGATGGCGCGGGTATCAAGCTCACGCATATCGCGAGCGGCGTTTCCGACTGGCTGGTCGATGTGGAACAGGTGCGCTTCGAGAGCGGCGCCATCCTCACCGTGGCCCACAGCGCGGCCGAAGAAGCCGCGGCCTTTCTGTTCCAGCGATGGATGGGGCGCGATCTGACGCAGTCCGAAGGCGCAGTGATCCAGACGCTGGATGGCCTGAGCGCCGTGCAAGTCGCGAACCTGTTTGCTCAGGTCTACCCTCAGCAGGCAGCCGGCAAGACTGCGCAGCAGCTGCTCGACGGCATGGAGGCAGCGGGCGCCATCCGCGTGGATGCCGATCGCTCCACCAAGTACGTGGGCGATGCGGGCGACAACACTTTCACTCCACCCATGGGCCTGGCCTGGTCGGTGGACGGCGGCGCGGGAATAGACACCATCGTCTTCCCAGCCACCTTGGCGCAAACGTATATCGATGTGAACACCACAGGCTTCACCTTGCAGCGCATGGCCGACGGTGCGATGCTGGATGTGACCAACGTGGAGCGGCTGACTTTCAGCGATAGCAAACTGGCGCTGGACCTCGACGGCCATGCAGGCCAGGCAGCCAAGCTGCTCGGCGCGTTGGGCGGTGTGGCCTTGCTCGACAACAAACCTCTGGTGGGTGAAGTGATTCGCGCGCTGGATTCGGGTGTCAGCGCGCAAAGCCTGGCGCAGCTGGGACTGCAGGTGCTGGGTGCGAAGACATCGCTCGAAGTCACGCAACTGATCTGGACTAATGTCGTGGGCAGCGCCGCGACCCCGGCCCAGTTGCAGCCGTTCGTCAACCTGATGGCCCAGGGCGTGACGGGCGGCGAACTGGCAGTGCTGGCCAGCAATCTGGACCTGAACGCCACGCGCATCGATCTGGTTGGTTTGGCGGCCACGGGAATCGAGTTCGCCTGATGGCTTGACTGGTGGGGTGGGGTGGGCTGGTCTAGCCCACCACGCCCCAGTTCGCTGGCTAAGTCAGTCGCTTAGCCTCCCATCCCGTTATCGCTGCTGAGCCAGCGCTTCATGCACCACCTTGTTCAGTTGGTACATGCTCGCTTCGATTTCCTGGTTGATCTCTTTCACCAGGTCGCGCTTGTTCGGGTTGTCGCTTGCCTGGATCTTGCGCCGCGCCTTGACCAGGTCAGACACCCGCTTATCGAACACGCCCGCCGCGCCGTCCAGCTTGGCCAAGGGCACGTCTTCCAGAATGGCGCCCACGTCCTCGCCGCGCTCGCTGCGGCCCTTGGCCTCGCTGGAGCTGGTGTTGATGCGTCGAATGTTCTCGTAGTAGGCCGAGCTCTCACCGTTCGTGCCGCGCGTGTTGCCATAGATGCGGCCGACGAGCACCAGCTGGTGTGGGGCCAGTTCCTCGCCGGTCACCGCCGCCGTCGACATGGCCCCCACCTTGTTCAGCTCCCGGCCAACGCCGCCGGTGAACTGCTCCACCAGATATTCGATTGCCTCGGGCGTGGGGCTGAATGCCCCCGGCCGCCACTCGTTGCCGCCTGTGGCGCTGTTAGCCAGCTCGGCCATCCGCACTGCGGATCTGGCCGATGACCTGCAGATTCCACTCACCAAGGTGTACAGCAAGGCCATGGCCTTGGGCTTGCGCAAGAACGACACCTTCCTGGCGACGTCTGCCAGCGGCCGAGTCTTTCCCGGCGGCCGGTTGGGTGTGCGAACTCAGTTCCATGCCGACCAAACCCCGTGGAACGCTGGCCTGAAGGGCTGGGACGCAGGCGGCCGAAGCGCTGAAACCAGATTCAAGGCTGGTTCCAAGCCTCACACCACCATGCCGGTGGGCAGCTACCGCATCAACAAGGACGGCCACCTGCAGCGAAAGATTGGCGAAGCATCAGGCGCGAATCACAAGCGCTGGCGCAACGTGGCCGAGCTGCTGTGGATTGAAGCCAATGGCCCATTGCCAGCCGGCCACATCGTGATCTTTCGACCAGGCATGCGCACGGCGGCGCTGGAAGAAATCACCCTGGACCGAATCGAGTGCATCAGCCGCGCGGATAACGCGCGCCGCAACCACCCATCCAACAAATCGCCCGAACTTGCGCGCCTCGTGCAGCTCAAGGGCGCCATCACCCGACAAGTCAACCGCATTGCCCGCGAGGCAGAAGAAAGAGCAGCACCATGAGCCAACCACACATTTCTGAGCTTCGTGAACACCTGATGGCCACCCTGGCCGGCCTGCGCGATCGCGAGAACCCCATGGAACCAGACCGCGCGCGCGCCGTGGCGCAAGTCGCCAGCGTGCTGGTGGACACCGCACGCGTGGAGGTCGACTACATCAAGGCAACGGGCCAAGACACCAGCGGCTTCCTGCAGGCGCTGCCCAGCGCCAGCACCACGACCGTCACTGAAGGGTTGCCCAAAGGGATCACCAGCATCACGCAGCATCGTTTGGTCGGCTGACCCGCGCCGCTCTCCGCCTCTTCCCCAAAAAGCCCGCGCCTGCGGGCTTTTCCGCATCTGCAGCCAGGACCAGCAGCATGAACCAGCGCACCCTCTCCCGCCCCCAGCGCGCAATGCTGGCCAACTCCTTTGGACCCCGCAGACGCAGGCCTATGGACTGTGCAGATTTGCGTTCTGTCGGCGGCCTTCAAGCATCTGTTGACTCTCGTCTATGGCCTGCTGCAGAGCTTGCCTGTACTGGGCCTTGCGCAATGGGTCGTTCACCTGAGCACGATAAAACTCGACGTCGTAAGGAT
>JBBKVU010000179.1:0-11763 GCA_037968595.1 Comamonas sp. | reverse complement strand
CGCGGCCGCGCCCTCGGCGCCCAGGCCGGTCTCGCCACCCGCGCCGCTCCACCAGACCACGGCCAGGCAATCGGCCAGCGGTGGATGCACTTCGGCCAGCAGCCGCGCAAACCAGCCCGCAAACAGCGGCTCGGCGCTGGCCAGCTTGCCAATGCTGGGTGCCTTCACCAGCAGACCGCAGACCAGGCTCCACAGCGACAGCGCGGGCACATTGCCGGCCCAGCTGTGCACCAGCAGATCGGGGCCGAAAGCGCGCACCGCCCCGCCTTTGGGCGCGGGCTGGAAACCGTCGAGCACGCCGGGGTTGGCAAAGTCTTCGGCGACAAAGCGCCGCAGCTGCGCGGCGCGGAACGTCTTGAAGAATCCCGTCAGCCCGAGTCGCACCATGTCCGCGTCATAGCCGCTGACCACGGGAAGCCAGGCTTCGGCCTCGCGCCGAAACGGATCATCGCGGTCCAGCAGGCGCACGATCGCGCGGTCAATGGCATCGACGATCTCGGCCACCGGCATGGGCCGCAGATGCCGGTCGGCGGCCGCGCGCACGCGCTGCACCAGCGCCTGCATCTGCGCAGCGCTCAGCACCGGCACCGACACTTCCAGCCGCCTGTCGCCTTGCACAAACGACAGCGCATGCCACTGCACCTCGTCGTCGCCCAGGCCCGGCAGATAGCCCGCGGTGATCCGCTGCGTGGTCATGCCGCGGCGGCCTTGACGAACTCTTCCACGGCCAGCGAACAGCCCTTGGCCGCCGCGCCCTCGGCGCGCCCCAGCAGCAGGAAGCCGCCTTCGGCCCACAGGCCCACGTCTTCGGTCAGGATGGTCGTGACCGCGTTGTAGTTGGCCAGATCGCAGTGCACCAGAATGCCGCGCTCGCCGGGCGCGACGCTGCGCCCGGTGACGGGTTCGACCAGGCGCGAACGTATCCAGTGGGGACCCGACTTGACCGACGGCAGCGTGGCATTGCCGTCGTCATAGAACTGCGTGCTGAGTTCGGTCATGCCGTACATGTTGATGCAGTGCGAACGCGGCACGCCCAGCAGCTGCGCCAGATCGGCATAGAAGTCTTCGAGCGGCAACTCGCGCGACTGGCCCTTGTAGCCACCGGTATCGAGAATCCGGCTGCCCGCAGGCAGGCGAAAGCTGCGGCCCTGGGCACGCAGCGCATCCATCAAATGCACCAGGCTGAAGCTCGCGCCCAGCAGCGCATAGGGCAGTCCGCTGCGCTCGGACGCCTCGAGTGCCGCGCACAGGCCAGGCATGTCCAGGCCTTCGGGCGTCAGGAAGTAGCGGCTGTCGGGCGTGCCGAATTCGGATTTGGCCAGCGCCAGGTAATGCGCCAGCGAGGAGTTGGGCATGGCCTGCTCGTCGGGAAACAGAATGCCCATGGGCAGGCGTTTGTCGCCCCGCATGAAGCGCTGCGCGAAGTTGCGCGTCATCGACAGATCGTAGACCTCGAGCTGCGGATGGAAATGCCGCCCGCGCGCGGCGCGGCCCGTCGTGCCGCTGGTCATGAACACGCGTTCGCCCGCCGAAGCCGGCGCGCTGCGCAGCTCCATGGCCTTGAACGCATCGATGGGCACGGCCGGAATATCGCTCCAGGTCCTGACATTGCGCAGCGTCGCGCCGCGCCGCTGGCAGAAGCTGCGAAACGGCGCATTCGATTCGTATTGGTAAGCAAACAGCCGCAGTGCGAGTTGATCGAACTGTTCGTCGGTGCACGCATCCAGCGCGATGAATGCAAGCAGGTCTGCGACCAGCGAGGCGGCCTTGTCCATGGAAATCCTTCGAGAGCTGAAACGAAATGCTCCGAAGGCCCCTCGCCCGGGCGCGCAAAGCTCAGCAAAGGCGCGGCCACGTCAGGGTGCAAGCTCTTCTTCCGCCGGAATGACCCGGTTCAAGTTCTCGGGTGTAGATCTCAGCACTGGCGTGCACCCCGGAGCGAGGGCTATCTTACCGCAGCCCTGTCGGGCCGGCTGGCGCCGGGTTGTGCTGGCTGCATTTGGGCAATTGCCCCCCGTGCAGACCAAGCCTCGTCCTACACCCGACCAGGGCGCGGCGCCGCCAGACTAAAGGCCTTGACGAACAAAAGAAGGATACGAATGATCTCCACCCTGGCCCAACGCCGCACCCTTTTCGCCACCGTGATTTCCGCCGCGCTGCTCGCAGCCTGCGCCCAGCCCCAACAGCCCACAGCCGGCCCCATCAAGTCCGTCACGGGTACGGTGGATCTGCGCGAGCGCTCGCCGCTGCCAGCCGCCGCGGTGCTGGTGGTTGATCTCCAGGACACTTCGCGCGCCGACACCCCCTCACAGGTGGTCTCGCAGCAGTCCGTGAAGATCGAAGGCCTGCAGCCTCCTTACAAGTTCCTGCTGCCCGTCGAGCCCGGCAAGATCAATCCGTCGGCGCAGTACACCGTGCGCGCACGCATCACCAATGGCAACGATGCCATTTTCGTCAGCGATACGGCCTACCCCGTGCTGACCCGCGGCGCCGGCCAGACCGCCGACCTGATGCTGGTGCGCGTCGCGCCCAACTGAAGCGACTGACATCTTGCAAGCCCGCTGGCCCGTGCCGGCGGGCTTTTTCGCATGGAAATGTGAACTATGTTCACTTGACTGCGACATAAGGCTTGTATCTGCTGCCTCCACGCTTCATCATGAACAGGATGGCGATGTAACGAGATGTTGACCTACGAGAGGTTGGTGTCCCGCCGTCAAGAATGGTGTCACTGGTCGCATGTCAGTCACGAAAGTCGTTATGAGCAACAAGCACGCTTCTCCACGCCCGTCGCCGCAACCTGCTCCATTGGAGTGGGCCAGGGCCCAGACCGACGCTCGCATCACCTACCCCGATGGGGTCCCGGACCGCCTGAGCTGGCGATCGCGTGACACCTATACCGGCACCGAACTCTCCTACCGCAGCCGCGAGGCCCGACAGATCATTTCGCTGACCAGCAAGTAACGGCCAATTTATCAACCCTAGTGCGTGCCTGAGCGGCACGCTCCCAAAACTCGATGGTTCCAGCCATGAAAATCCTGTTTTATCTGCTGCTGTGGGTCTCTTTCATGACGTTGGGCTTCGCGGCGGCCATCGCCACCAAGAGCCAGATCCTGCAGCTGATTTGAATTCAAACTCGCCAAAGTGTGGGCACGACGCACTTTTGGAGACACTCCCCCGGCCACAGCACCGGTGCTGAAGATCAACGTCGCGTCGCATTTGCGCATGCCTGACCTCGCGTTATAGCCAAGCACTGCTCCTTTTCGCGCAGCTGGCGCTCAGCCAGCCCCCTATCAGCCACCACCTGGGGCCGCTAGAGAGCCTTCGCCATGGCTGGCGCGGTATCGGCAGATGCTTGCCGCCATTGATACCTAACCCCCACCGTCAGAACACCCCGTACCGCCAGGCGATGAATGCCGCAGCCAGGATGCCAATCACGGCGAGGATGGTCATGATTCTTGGCATATGTACTCCATTTGTTGCGAGGATCGTAACAAACGAACTGCAAGATGCAGAGTCCAGCCAGGCAGAGTACTGCTGAAGGCGCCGAGCCTGGGAGCTACCAACCCCCTGGTTTGATCATCCGCGCGCTACGTTGGAGATCGAGCTTGGCAGGCGAGTCGCGCCTTGGTGTCTTCATCGGCATCAGGTCCCGTTGGCTTGTCCTGATGCAGATGGCAGACCAATCTTTTCCACCCAAGCCCAAAAAGCGCATTGCAAGTTCTCAAAAAGCTGTATAAAATCACAGTCATTGGAGAAGTTCTATGCATTGCAAAGTCGGCGATTTGGCAATCGTGGTGAACGACCATGAGAGCCCTGAAAACAATGGAGCACTCTTGCGCATTTATGCAAAGGCTCTCCCTGGCCAATGGCCCATCCCGGCAGATTGGATGTGTGAGCCTTTATCCTGTTTTTGGTTTGATGGACGCTCAATGTTTCCTGGCAGAGGAGTTTTGGCATACCGCGACTGCGAACTTAGGCCACTTCGCGATGGAGACGGTGAGGATCAAACGTTGATATGGGCAGGCTTTCCGAAATCCTTGCAAGCTGCATAAAAACTGGCCTCTGCGACGAAAAATCTGGGCCATCATTGAAGTGGCGGCGTGGATGGACACGCGAACCGTAGAGTGAAGCGACGCACAAACGCGACACGCGGTTTTCCACAGCTGGAATCAAGCCCAGCCCGCTTCAATGATGGTCCAGCCGACTCGCAAGCGGCGATGCCGCGCTGGCCAACGGAAGCAAGGCGATTTCTCCCATTCTATTCATCAACCGAAACACATACCGTCTGTTTCAGTTTTGAGGCTGCACATTGGACACGAACCCGCCGTTTCGCGACCAGGGTTTGTTTGCCACAATGACGCATGGATGAACCCAAATCTCTGCGTTTTCCCGAAGCTCGCGCGCAACGCCTGGCAGCCATAGACGCTTGCCATGTTGCACCGCTCACGGACTTCGTGAGAACACTGCGAACCCAAATGGGCGCCGAGTACGGCATTCCCTATTTCGATCCACTCGACGGTGGGACCAGAGCTGACTGTCTTTTCCTTTTGGAAGCACCCGGGGCCAAAGCCGTAGCGTCCCAGTTCATCTCTCGCGACAACCCGGACGAAACAGCGAAAAACGTCTTTCTGCTCTCCAGAGAAGCAGGCATAGACCGTCGCAGAACCGTGCTGTGGAACGTCGTGCCTTGGTACATAGGTTCTGGCAAAAAAATACGCCCCGCCAACTCGCGCGATCTAGGCGCTGCCGCGCCATCGCTCATTGAACTCGCGACGTTGCTGCCAGCGCTGCATACCATTGTCTTGCTCGGCAAAAAGGCAGCCACTGCGAGCCGGCCTATCGCCCAGTTGCTGCCTGCGGTGCAGGTCTTTTCGGCCCCTCATCCCAGTCCGCTGTTTGTCAATCGCCGCCCGGAGAATCGCGCAATTCTTCTCCAGTGTTTCCAGGAGGTGGCGGATCAACTACCAATTTGGCCAAACGCGGCCTGATCCATTACCCCATGCCGCTGGCGGCAAAACGTCAATGCGTTTGTGCTCAATCAAATGAGGCGTGATCGATTCCGAGACCGCCGGAGTCTATTCGGGCGATGCTGTTTGCCCCGCCCAAAGCGATGTTTAGCATTCTGGTAATGGGTGAGAGCAAAGCCGGATACGATGGCCAATTCGAGACTTGAACATCCTGTCGACCTTGACGAGACCTACTTCGAATAGCTGACCTCCGACCCGAAAGCATACGCCGCCCCTGTGGGCTCCCTGTAAAAAATGGGGATCAGCCAATGAATTTTTTCCAAGCCGATATTTTTTCGCCCGTTGTAGGGTGTGTAAGGCACCGCCGCTTGAAGTACAAGTGAGCAGTTGCAACACTCGCGCGCGCAAACATTGCTAATAAGTGCTAACAGCGTCTACACTCCATACACTTTTTGATACAAATAGGAAATAGAAATGCGAGTGACGATCCTTGGCCCTCTTCTTCTTTCTGTGATGTTAACTGGATGCGCGACCTGGTCAACCAGCTCTGTGGACAACAGCGCGGCCGACATCACGACCAGTCAGGTTAAAAAGAAGCAGCCTTCGGAAATTCAAGTCACGGAGGGAGATATCACTGACCGCAGCTACAAGCTCATTGGCGACGTTTCGGTGACGGTAAATAAAACCACCGTCTTCCACCCTGACCCCACAAAGGAGATGGTAACGGAAAAGCTCAAGGAGAAGGCTTCCGAACTGGGTGCAGATGCAGTGGTGCTTGCTCGCTACGGTAAAGGCGGTATGTCGCTCATGAGCTGGGGCAGCCTGGAGGGTAAGGGGCGCGCCATCAAATTCGATCGTTAATCATGCGCTGGCTCCTCATTGCAGGCCTCACGGGCCCAGCATTGCTGGTGGGTTGCGCCACTTCGGCACCCGAGATTCCGCGCTACACAGCAAGGACCACGGATCCCGGCTATACCCCTGCGCCGCAGGTGGAGTTACCTACTTCTGAGGGGTCGCGAGTTACCGTCTTCATTGCTACGCCCACGCCTACTAAGGCCATAGCACACTTATCCCAGGAAAACTGGGATGCACTTGCTCCGGAGGAGCGGGATAAGTTGCAGCAAATTCATGCGGTGCGCACCTATGCGGTCGATAGATTTGGAGTCATAACCGATGTCCAAACCATAGATCAGTCTACGCCTGGCACCAGCGCAGGCGCGACATTGGGAGGAGCTGTGGCCAGCGCAGCGTACATTGACCGCTCTCTGCGCGGCAATAGCTACTCTGCGGGCGCTAACTTAGCAGTTGGCTTGATTGGGGCGATGCTCGGCTCGGCTGCGGATTCAGCCCCCATCCAGCAATACAAGACGCGCTACACCGTAAGACTTGCAGATGGAGAGGTGCAGTATTTCGACGAAGTGAAATCTGATGCCTTCAGGCACTCGTCAGGCGTGTGCATCCACGTTCCCGAAATAACGCTGGCAACGCAGAACCTTTGCAATCAAACTGTGGAAAGCGTCCGTAAAAGGTACTTGACGCAAAGATAGCAAGTCTGAACACGTCGATCACCAAGCCACTTGGGGTGGCGTGTTCAGGATGCTGATGGAGCATCACGCTGTGACCCGGATCGAATTCGTCTTGGCAGGGACCATTGCCACTTCCACTTACGCCTTCTTCTGCGACTGCTTCAAAACCAACCGATTGACCCCTGCCCCCGAATCCAATCGATGCTGAAAACGTGGGGGCATCGGAAGGACACGAAAAGCAATATCGAGCTTCGAATGCTTTCGGAGCCACACTGACTGTGACTAGCCGCAATTTCAAGACTTACGCCGTAGCTTTTACGAGTTACCCCCAATGACCATTCCGAATGGTATCGATGGCACTCTCTTCGACGCAAGCTCAGACGTTGCTCGCAGAGCGAAGGCTGGGGTAAAGTTTTTCTATGTAGGGAAGCTCCAGCGTCCCTTTATTCATGCCGTGGATGAAAGTGCGTTCGCCACCTTCAGCTCCCCGTAAAAGGTCCACTGGACTGGCGACGCACTTGTTCTGCAGTTGGAGCAAGCTTGGGCTGTTGAAGCCACAACAGGCGAAGTCCTGGGCAAGCGAGATTTCGCTCGCTGAACGGCACGACCGCCGAAACCGGGCAGAAGGGAAGCCGGCTCGGTGGGTGCGTAGTTAATGGTCCTCTGGTGCTTAGAGTGTGGGAAGAATAACGAGAGAAAAGAAGGAGAGATGGATGAAGAAGGCAATGCTGATCACTGCCGTGTGCGCGGCGCTTACGGGCTGTTTGAACAAAAGCCACGAGCAAATACCAGCCACGCCTGTTGCAGAAAAAATTGAGGCAACAGAACCATCGGAGCCCCTGCCTGAAATAGATATTTCGTCGCCCGACAAAGCTCTCAAATCTTACTGGGCTGTCATTGACTGGAAGAGACGCCTAGATGCGGAGAACTACGCGATGTGGCGCGATTCTGACCGGGTACGCTCAACCAACGACGCCCTTGCCAAAGTGGCGGTCCCGGCGTTCGCGAAAAAACATACGCCAGGCCAGGTCGAGACTTTTGAGCGCGAAATCATAGAGGCAAAGGTTGAAACCGACACTCGCGCAATCATCAAAACTGTCATCAAAAACTCCACCCCTATACCTGCCGGCGCTGAGGTGACGGCCTATGCGAAGAGGCAAAGGGCCCAGGGCGACCAGTATCGCTATGTACTTGAGCGCGATGCTGATGGATGGAAGATTGCTGAGGTGTGGGAGTTCGATTCCATCGTCGACAACAAATGGATCAAGCGTGGCCCGTTTGAGCGAAAGCCAAGCGTCGCCGTTCTAACGTTCGGTAGCCAATAGTTTGATGGATCTGCGGACGGACGTGGTCCAAGTCCCCTACGCCGCCGGTCCCACATAGACGGATTTGATGGTGTTCTGACGCTCAGGGCACGTAAAGAATAACGACAGAAAAAAGGAGAGAGAGATGAAGAAGGTTTTCATTGCGGCGAGCATCGCCGCGGCACTTGCGGCCTCCAGCATCCCGACGCTCGCCCAGGGCAAGGGCGCAGCCTGGCCGAAAGAGCCGACTTCCGTCTTCGGCATTCCCATCGGCGGCGAGATGAAGGACGAGGATCTGCGCGACTGCGGCGGGATTCAAGACCCATCAAACAAATATCCGGTGGCTGTCTGTGCGCTGAAAAAAGGGATGTTCGGCGGCGATGTTTTGATCGCGCACATCCCCGTCGACTCGATGGACGATGGATTCGTGGAGCGCAGGGACTTCCAGGTCAAGAGCGTGACGGTGAACGCCAAGCACGAGAACTACCGAGACGTGAAAGCCGTTCTGATCGAGCGTTACGGCAGGCCCGCATCAACATCCAAGGAGACCATGCAAAACGCCTACGGAGCGAAGTTCTCTTCTGAAGTCTTGCGCTGGAAGGGGCGCCGCGTCTCTCTGACCTTGGTCGAGCGCGCTGGCCAAACTGACAAATTGGCATTCATCTTTTCAGACATCTCGACAGCTGACGCTGCCGATGCAGCAGATGGCCAGAAACGCAAGGCTGACGCTGCCAAGTTCTGAACTAAGAGCCTTCAGCAAGACCGCGTGATGTGGCTCTCCGCAGATTTGCGGCGGATAGATGATGCCAGCGCGAGAGCAACAGCCCAAGGCCCTGAGCGAGTTTGCCAAAGATGTGAAAGATTGGGTCACCAATCAAGCATGGGCGCATCCTGAACCAAGCCAAAACCAGCCAAGAAACGTGCAAAAGAAAACCCCCGCTAGAGGCAAACTCATTGGCGGGGGTTGTCATATATGGTGGAGCTGGCGGGAATTGAACCGCCCTCCGCACCTTGTCGGGGTTGAACTCTGTTCGCATCAGTGCGATTTCGGTGCGATTCGAGGGAATCCCATGGACACCCCGCGACACCTCAATCCGGCGCACCTCTGCTGTCGTAACCTCCCCGCCTTCACGCTCACGCACTTGCCATGGTTCTTTGCCTAAGCTAACAAAAACCCAAAACACACCACCTGTCAAGCTCATAAATGAAAAAGTAAGTGACAAAACAGGAAATAATATGTAAAAGCGCAACTTGATCGTTTGATGCTCGTTTTCGGGTTGTGAACGTCAAAAAAGGCGCTATCAACACGCCTGCGCGTAGCGTACTGACGCCCTTACAGCGTTCTGCACTCAAGTTCAGATCCTGAAGGCCGAACACCAATTCATCTATATCCAAGAGCTTGCTATGACTCAAAACTCATCTGTCACCCGCCAAGAAATTGTCTTCGTGTTCGACAACCTACCAGATTGGCAGCGGTTGGTAAGCGCAGCACCAGCGGGAGCACAGGTCATAGTCCTCGACAGCAACAAAGATGGACTGCAGCAGGTAGCAGAACATCTATCGGCTCGTTCCAGTGTAGATGCTATTCATCTGCTGAGCCACGGCTCCGCTGGAGCGGTAAAACTTGGCAGTACATTGCTGAATAGCAAGAACATTGAGCAATACAGTGAGCAGCTAAATGCAATAGGCACGGCGATGACAGACGAGGGCGATATTTTCCTGTACGGCTGTAATACAGCCGAAAGTACACAAGGTTCACTCCTACTGAGTGAGCTTGCGCGTCTGACACGTGCAGATATTTCCGCATCTTCAGACGCAACTGGCGCTGCTGACAAGGGTGGCAACTGGACATTGGAGGAAAATACTGGCGAAATTGAGGCGAACTCTCTGAGTCTGCTTACATATCAAAACCTTTTGGGTACACCACCTAATCAGGATTTTGATGGCATTTCAGAGACTGATCAATCATCCATAATGATAGCAGGGATGATCTATACAATTGCTAGTCCTCATAACGCAGGAATCGTTGTCGATGAGTCCGAGGGCTTCAGCATCATGGGGCCTGGAGATCCCGGGCTAGTTTTCAATACTCTAATCAGCAGCGGAAACCTCGATGCTCGAATATCATCGCTTGATCAATCGGAGTTTCGAATTAGATCAGTAGAAATAGACACCGCATCCTATTCACTTAGTGAGTCCTCATTATTGACTATCACTGGTTACCGAGATGGGCTGGCGGTTGCATCCGATAGCGTTGATACATGGCTCTCTGATTTAACAGGTTCTGTATCTTATTTTAAAAATGTTGGTGACTTTAAATCTGGTGGCATACTGACATTCAACAGTGACTGGAACAATATCGACGAGATCCGTATCACGGGTGAAAATTCCGTAGTGGCAATAGACGCCTTGGACTTCGAGCCCGCTATTTTTCCGGATTCAACGTCACCAACTGTTGATAGCGTGACTTCTAGCAATGCCGACGGCACCTACAAAGCAGGGGACGTGATTAACGTTCAGATCAACTTCAGTGAGAGCGTAACCGTCAACGGCACGCCTCAGCTCACGCTGGAGACGGGCGCCACGGACAGGACGATAAACTACAACAGCGGTTCCGGCAGCAGCGTGCTGACCTTCAGCTATACGGTGCAGGCAGGTGACACCACCGCTGATCTGGACTACTTGACCACCAGCGCCCTGGCACTCAACGGCAGCACCATCCGCGACGCGGCTGGCAACGATGCCATTTTGACGCTAGCCAGTCCAGGCAGCGTCGGCTCATTGGGCGCCAACAAGAATCTGACCGTCGACACCACCGCACCGTCGATCGCATCAGTCGCGGTGCCTGCCAACAATACATACGGAGCGGGGCAGAACTTGGACTTCACGCTCAATTTCAGTGAAGCCGTTACTGTCGACACTACTGGCGGCACGCCACGCATTGCCGTAACTCTGGATACCGGCGGAACTGCTTACGCCAGCTATGTAACAGGTTCGGGTTCTTCGGCGTTGGTGTTCCGCGTCGGCGTATCGACGGGATGGCAGGACTCCGACGGCATAAGCCTAGGCAGTGCGATCGACTTCAACGGAGGCAGCATGCAGGACGCTGCGGGCAACATTGCCGTATCAAGCCTGAATAGTGTTGGCGCTCTGGCCGGAGTGTTGGTGGATGCTGTGGCACCAGCGGTCAGTTCGATCAGCTTGGTGGACGCAGCCATTACCAATGCGTCAAGCGTCCAGTACACAGTCGTCTTCAGCAAAGCGATCACTGGGCTGGACACCTCCGATTTTGTTCTGGCGGGCAGCGGTGTTACAGGCGCCCTCAGCAGCGTCAGTGGTTCAGGCACCACCTACACGGTAACAGTAAGCAGCATCACAGGTAACGGCACCCTTCGCCTAGACCTAAATCCTTCGAGTACTGGCATCATTGACTTGGCAGGCAACGCAATTGCGGCTGGCTACACTGCTGGCGGACAATACACAATCGATCACATGGCGCCTGCAACGCCTGGAATGCCGACATTGGGGGCAGCCAGCGACAGCGGCGCATCCAACGTAGATGGCATCACGCGCATCACCACGCCTGTTATCAGTGGCACGGCCGAAGCGGGCAGCCTGGTCACCCTTTACGACACAGACGGCACCACCGTGCTCGGCACGGCAGTGGCCACTGGCGGCGTGTGGAGCATCACCAGCAGCACGCTGGCTCCGGGCGCGCACAGCCTGACCGCCAAGGCTACCGACGCCGCCGGCAACGCCAGTTCGGCTTCGTTGGCGCTGGCAATCACCATCGACACCACCGCACCGGGAACGCCGGCAACGCCGGTGTTGGCAACAGCCAGCGACAGCGGCACCTTTAACACCGATGGCGTCACCAATGTCACTACGCCGACCCTGACCGGCACTGCCGAAGCGGGCAGCCTGGTCACCCTTTACGACACCGACGGCACCACGGTGCTGGGTATG